>JBCCXV010000022.1:0-15619 GCA_039191195.1 Planctomycetota bacterium | reverse complement strand
CGCGCCGCGCCACGCCCCCTCGAACGACCTGTCCCAGTTCGGCCACGACCTCAGGCTCGAAGCCGTCATGCTCGGCCAGTCGCCCGGCGCCGTGCTCAACGGCCAGATCGTGCCCAAGTTCGGCGCGATCGACGGCTTCCGTCTGGTCCACATCGACAAGGACTGGGTCATCGTCCTCAAGGACAAGCGGGCCTACCGCCTGGGCATGCGCGACTAAGCCCATACGCGGTCTATTCTTTGTAGTTCGATGCGTTGAGCCCCGCCGATTAGGCCGCCTTGCGCCGCGCCGGACCCGCCGACGCTTTCACGCCCTTGCGCACGTTGCGCGAGATGGCCACCCGCACCGGCCCGGCCGAAGGCTCAACCCGGTCGGACGCGTCGTCGATCAGCGAACGCAGCCGGAGGTCCATCCGCTCCCGGTCTTGCTCGAGCACCGCCGCCACGCGCTGGGTCGACGCGAACAGCTCCCGCGCCGACTGACGCTCGGCGTCGAGCTCGTCCCGCTCGGCGCACAGCCGATCCGAAAGCGACCGCAGCCGCTTCCGTTCGCCGGCGAGCTCCCCACGGACCTCGTGCAGACGTTCTTCTTCCCGCCGAAGGCTCTCGCGCTGCGCCGCGATGCCGAGCTCCAGCTCCGTGCGACGTTTGCACAGGTCGGCCTCGGCCCGCTCGCGATCCCGCCGGGCTTGCTGGGCTTCTTGTTCGCGGTGGACTTCCAGCACCGCGCGGTCGGCCGAGAGCTGCAGCGACTGCGCCTCGTGCCACTGGAACAGCGAGCGGAATCGCTCTTGCACCGAGGCGATCAGCGATGTGAGGTCGCCCGAGCCGGCCCCCAAGTCCGCCGCGGCGCCGGGATCGATCGGGGTCGCGCCGTCGTCTCGGATCAGTTCCATATCGCCTCCTAGGAGAACGGCGCCCGGGCCGGGTGATGCGACGACGCCCCGCGGCGCCCTGCTCTGATCGTCACCATCGGCACAACCCGAACCCGTCTCAAGGGCCCGCGACCGTCTGCGCGCAGATCGCGCACTTCGGCCGACCTACGGCCGGGGCGAACGTCCGCCTCGCGTGTCAGGCGCGCGTCAGTCCTTCTTTTCGGACTCGGGCGAGGCCTCGATCACCTCGTCCACCAAGCCGTAGTCCTTCGCCTCTTGGGCCGAGAAGAACTTGTCCCGCTCCGAATCTTCCGCGACCGTTTCCACGGGTTTGTCGCAGAACTTCGCCAGCATGCCGTTGAGCTCGTCCTTGGTCTTGAGGATCTCTTCGGCCTGGATCTGCACGTCGGTGGTCTGCCCGTAGATACCGCCGTAGGGCTGGTGGATCATCACCTTCGCGTGCGGCAGGCAGTAGCGCTTGCCCGGTTCGCCGGCCGCGAGCGTGAGCGCGCCGCCCGACATCGCCTTGCCGATGCAGTACGTCGCCACCGGCGAGCTGATGAACTGCATCGTGTCGATCATCGCCAGCGTGTCGTCCACCGCGCCGCCGGGCGAGTTGATATAGAAATTGATGTCCTGCCCGGGCTTCTGGTTCTGCAGGTACAGCAGACGCATCACCACGTTCATCGCGCTCACGTGGTTGATCTCACCCACCAAGAAGATCACCCGGTTCTCCAGGAGCATCTCGTCGATGGTCATCTCGCGGTACCGCGTGTACGACGGCGGGGCCGCGGCCGGCGACAAACGCGGGTCCAGGTGCGGCGCGCCCGCCAGGCTCGGGGCCCCAGCCAGGCTCGGGCCAAGCGCGTCGGACGTCGGCCAGGCCGAGGGCGAACCGCTCGGCAAGCCGGCGGGCCAGGCCGCGGGGCGGTGGGCGCCGGGGAACGTCGGGGCCTGGGCCAGGTCGGTAAGGGTTGGGTGCGTCATCGCCGTGGCCTCCGTGCGAGAAGTGCGGGTCCGTCGTGCGCCGGGCCAAACCCCGGCCGCGCGAGCGGCAGTGTAGTCGTCACGCGCACAAAGAAACCCGCGCCCCAGAAGGACGCGGGTTCGGATCGGGCCTCGGCCCGGGGCATCGCCCGGGCGGTTCAACAATCGGTACGCCTCAGATCGCCTCGCCTTGGTCGTCGGCGTCGTCCTGCCCCGAGTTCTGCTGCTCGAGCATTTCACGGAGGTAGCCGTTCTCCCGCCGGGTTGCTTCCAGGTCGAACACCAGGTACTTGACCGACAGACGCAGGTGGTCCAGCGACTCCTGCAGGTCCTTCATCGACCGCTTCATCTTCGAGCGGCGCTCCTGAGTGTCCTCCGCCAGCTTCTCGAGCTTGTCCCGTTCGGCCTTGGGCAGGGTCGAGATCTCGCTCATCAGGTCGCTGAGTTTCTTTTGGAAGGTGCGATCGTCCATCTCTCGGTTCTCCGGGCGGTCCGCCGTAGCGGGGTGTCCTCCATCCACCCTCCAGTTCTAGCACCGCTCGCCCTCAGGGCCGAGCCCCATGCGTACATTCCCCAGAGTTTTCGCTTACTCACTGTTAGCAAAACATTTAGCGTCGTCCGAGAAGACCCGTTCCCCCACCCCAGGCCCGCGGGGTTGTATCGGATGTCGCCCCCAGGCGGCGCGCCGCCCCCGCGCCCGCGCCCTAACCTCGCACCGTGAACCACGTCCTGGTCACCGGCGCAACGGGCTACATCGGCGGACGCCTGATCCCACGGCTGCTCGACCGCGGCTGCCGGGTCCGCGCCTTGGTCCGCGACTTCGAACGCGTCGATGACCGCGCCTGGTCCGGCCGGGTCGAGGTCGTCCAGGGCGACTTGTTCCGCCCCGAGTCGCTCGGGCCGGCGCTCGACGGCGTCGACACCGCCTACTACCTGGTCCACAGCATGTCCGCCGGCGAGGGCTACCGCCGCCGCGACCAGCAGGCCGTCGCCAACTTCATCGCCGCCGCCACCGAGCACGCCGACGGGCTCCAGCGCGTGGTCTACCTCGGCGGGCTGCAGCACGAGGGCGTCTCGGCCAGCGAGCACCTCGCGAGCCGGGCCGAGGTCGGCAAGGCCCTGCGCGACGCCCTGCCCACCACCGAGTTCCGCGCCGGGCCCATCATCGGCAGCGGGTCGGCCAGCTTCGAGTGCGTCCGCTACCTCACCGAGCGCCTGCCGCTGATGATCACCCCCCGATGGGTCAAGACGCCCGTGCGCCCGATCGCGATCCGCGACGTCCTGGCCTACCTGATCGCGGCGCTCGACCGCCCGGCCCTGGGCGTCCTGGACATCGGCGCCCAGCCGCTGAGCTTCCGCGACATGATGCAGGGCTACGCCGTCGTGCGCGGGCTGATCCGCAGAATCATCCTGCCCACGCCGATCTTGGCCCCGGCGCTCGCGGCGCGGTGGGTCGGCTTCTTCACCCCCATCCCCAACGCCGTGGCCGTGCCCTTGGTGCGCGGCATGACCAAGCCGATCGTCGGCGACACGTCGCGCGCCCAGGCCGAGTTCCCCAACATCGAGCCCACGCCCTACCACGCCGCGGTCGGCCTCGCCCTCGACCGCTTGCAGAAGAACGCCATCGAGACGCGCTGGTCCGGCTCGGCCCAGGAAGCGCCCATCACCCTGGGCGACGAAGAGGGCCTGCTGCGCGAGGTGCGGCGCGTCCGCGCCAGCGCCCCGACCGACGCCGTCTACGCCGCCTGCGCCAGGCTCGGCGGCGACCGCGGCTGGCCCGCCTCCAACTGGGCCTGGAAGCTCCGAGGCTGGATGGACCAACTCATCGGCGGGCCCGGCCTCCGTCGCGGCCGGCGCCACCCCCAGCAGCTGCTCGTCGGCGAGGCCGTCGACTTCTGGCGCGTCGAAGCCCTCGAACCCGGCCGCCTCCTACGCCTCCGCGCCGAGATGAAGGTGCCCGGCCGGGCCTGGCTCCAGTTCGAGACCAGCCCCGACCCCGACGCGCCCCACAACCCCGACGCCGCCGTGCTCGCCCAGACGGCCCTCTTCGAGCCCAAGGGCCTGCTGGGCTTCCTCTATTGGTGGTCTATGTACCCCATGCACCTGGTGATCTTCGGCGCCATGGCCCGCACCCTCGCCCGCGACGCCGAGGCCATCTTCCAAGCCGGGCCTGCCGACGGCCAAGAGCGCCACGCCTGAACCGATGGCCAACAACCGCCAACAAGCCAAACTCTCCGAGAAGACCTGCCCCGTCTGCCAAAGCCCGTTCCGATGGCGGAAAAAGTGGCAGCGCGACTGGGACCGCGTCGTCTACGGCTCCAAAGGCTGCGCCGCCCAAGCCAGACGCCAGCGCAACAAGCCCGCGTAACCCGCAGCCGGCATGACGCTCTGCGACGCCGTCAGAACAGCGCGGTCTGGTCCTCGTCGGGCGGCTCGGGGAGCGTCGCCCGCATCTGCTGCATCTCTTCCAGCAGGTCGTCGAGCGTCTCCACCCGCAGGTACACGCTCATGAACCGCACGTAGGCGACCGTGTCGATCGCCTTGAGCCGCTCGGCCACCAGCAGCCCCAGCGTGTGCGACTCCACCTCGCGCAGCCCCCGCTTCTGCAGCAGCTCCTCCACCTGGTCGGACACGCCCACCAGCTGCTCTTCCTTCACCGGCCGGCGGTAGCACGACTTCTCCAGCCCGCTGACGATCTTCTCCCGGTCGAACGGCTCGCGCCCGCCGTCCTTCTTGATGACCGAGAGGCTCTGCCGCTCCTCGATCTTCTCGTAGGTCGTAAACCGTCGCCCGCAGCGCTTGCACTGCCGCCGCCGGCGGATCGAGCGCCCGCCGTCGCTCTCGCGCGAGTCGATCACCTTGTCGTCGTTGGCCCCGCAGTACGGGCATTGCATCGCGGCCGGCTCCGGCAGGCGGTAGGTTGTCCGGCTCTCCGGCCGACTCTCCCCCCGCGAAGATACCCCAGCACGACCATGCGCATCCTCCTGCTCGGCGACGTCGTGGGCGCCCCCGGCCGGCTGGCCATCCAGCAGAAGGCCGCAGAGCTACGCCAGCGGCTCCAACTCGACCTGCTCATCGTCAACGCCGAGAACTCGGCCAACGGCTCGGGCCTCACCCCCACCGGGTACCACAAGCTCAAAGAGGCCGGCGTCGACGCCGTCACCCTCGGCGACCACGCGTTCCGAAAGAAGCAGATCCGGCCGCTGCTCGAAACCGCCCAAGACCTCGTCCGCCCCGCCAACTGGCCGGCCGGCGCCCCGGGCCGCGGGTCGGCGGTCGTCCGCGCCGGCGACCACATGCCGCCGGTCCACCTGACCGTCGTGCTCGGACGGCTGTTCATGGTCTCGGCCCAGGGCGACGACCCCTTCGCCGCCGCCGACCGCTTCCTCGACGGCCTGCCCGACGGCGCCGTCTCCCTCGTCGAGATGCACGCCGAGGCCACCAGCGAAAAAATCGCCCTCGGTTGGCACCTCTCGGGCCGGGCCAGCTGCGTCTACGGCACCCACACCCACGTCCACACCGCCGACGCCCGCCTCCTCCCCGCCGGCGTGCCCGGCTCCGGCGGCCCGGCCGGGCCCCCGCCCCTGCCCCACACCGCCTACGTCACCGACCTGGGCATGACCGGCGCCGCCGACTCGGTCCTCGGCCGACGCGTCGACCGCGTCGTCGACTTCCTCACCACCGCACGACCGTCCGCCTTCGACGTCGCCGACGACCGCCCCGAACTCCACGGCGTCGTGGTCGACATCGACAACGACACCGGCCGGGCCAAGTCCATCCAGCGCTTCGACGAACCCGCCGACGTCAACCAGCCACCGTTTGTGTGAGCCTCGGGTATGGCTCTTCGTGACCTCCACGCGATCCAATCCGGGACCGACCAGAGCCTCGCCGGCGCCGCGGCCCGCCTCGGCCTCGCCGCGCTGACCCCCGGCTACGCCGCCGCCAACGCCGCCCGCATGGCCATGTTCAACGCCGGCCTGCGCAAGCCCACGCCGCTCGGTCGCCCGACCGTCTCCGTCGGCAACCTCACCGCCGGCGGGTCCGGCAAGACGCCCATGACCGTCGCCCTGGGCCAGTGGCTCGCGCAACAAGGCGCCCGCCCCGGCGTGCTCACCCGCGGCTACGGCGACGACGAAACCCACGAGATGCGCGCCCTGCTCGGCGACGCGGCATCCGTCCACGCCAACCCCAAGCGAGTGCTCGGCGCCCAAGAGGCGTTACGCAGCGATCCCACCCTCGCCGCCTTCGTGCTCGACGACGGCTTCCAGCACCGCCAAGCCGCACGCGACGTCGACCTCGTGCTCATCGATGCGCTCCAGCCTTGGGGCCACGGCCACCTGCTCCCGCGCGGCCTGCTGCGCGAGCCCGTCTCGGCTTTGCGACGCGCCGACGCCGCGATCGTCACCCGGGCCGACCAGGTCGACGAAGCCGCGCTCCAAGCCATCGAAGACAGAGTCAAGCGAGTCGCGCCGAGCCTGCCCCTGGCCCGCACGGCGTTCGCCTGGACCGAGCTGCGCGACCACCAGGGCGCCGTGCACCCGCCCGAGTCGCTGGCCGACCTCGCCGTCTACGGCGTCTGTGGCCTGGGCAACCCCCTGGGCTTCCGCCGACAACTCGAAGCCGCCGCCGGAAACGTGGCTGGCTTCCAAGCCCTGCCCGACCACCACGCCTACACCCCGCAAGACGTCGGCGCTTTCATCGCTCGGGCCCAGGCCGCCGGGGCTCGGGCCATCGTCACCACGGGCAAAGACTGGGCCAAGCTGGCTCGCCTGACCCCCGCCCAGGGCTGGCCGATGCCGGTGCTGCGGCCGGTGCTGGGCGTGCGCTGGCTCGCCGGCGAAGACGCGGTCTTCGGCCGACTTTCCGCCGTCCTAGAGCGGCCAAACGCCGCCCCGGCGTAAACTAAGGCCGATGTCGCTGGGCCAACTCATCGAACTCATGGACCGCTGGCGCCGGCCGAACGTGCTGGTCGTCGGCGACCTCATGCTCGACCGCTACGCCTTCGGCAACGCCGACCGGCTGTCGCCCGACGCGCCTGTGCCCGTGCTCGCCGTCGAGAGCGAACGCCACGCGCCCGGCGGGGCGGCCAACGTCGCCCTCGACCTCCTGGCCCTGCGGTGCGACGTCGCCATCGCCGGCGTGATCGGCGGCGACGCCTCGGGCTCCATCCTCAAGCACGCCCTCGACGACGCCGGCGCCGACACCACGGCCCTCGCCGTCGACCGCGACCGTCCGACCACCGTCAAGCACAACCTCATCGGCCTGGCCCAGCACCGCCACCCGCAGAAGATGTTCCGGATGGATGTCGAGTCGCGCCAGCCGCTGCCCGCGGCCGTGCGCGCCGACCTCATCGCGAAAGCCTGCGGCAAGATCGCGAGCGTCGACGCCGTGGTCGTCGAAGACTACGGCAAGGGCGTGCTCTGCCCCGACGTCTGCCGGGCCGTGATCGACGCCGCCAAGGCCGCCGGCAAGCCCGTGTTCGTCGACCCCGCCGCGATCACCGACTACGCCAAGTACGCCGGGGCTTCGTGCATCACGCCCAACCGTACCGAGGCGTACCGCGCCGCCGGCCCCGAGCACGCCCAGTCCGAACCCGTCGAGGTCGCCCGCTGGCTCCGCCAGACCCACGGCTTCGACCACGTCGTGCTCACCCTCGACAAGTCCGGCGCCCTGCTGCTCGGCCCCGACGACGCGCCCGAAACCATCCCCACCCGCGCCCGCGAGGTGTACGACGTCACCGGCGCCGGAGACATGGTCGTGGCCGCCCTCACCGCCGCCCGGGCCAACGCCGCCCCCTGGCCCCAGGCCGTCGAGCTCGCCAACCTCGCCGCCGGCCTCGAGGTCGAACGCCCCGGCGTCACGCCCATCCCCTTCGATGAGCTCCTGGCCGCGCTGCTCGACGAGTCGCGCGGCGAACGCGGCAAGGTCCGCCTCGTCGACGAACTGCTGCCCGAGCTCTCGGCCCACCGCTCGGCCGGCCGCAGCATCGTCTTCACCAACGGCTGCTTCGACCTGCTCCACGCCGGCCACGTCCAGTACCTCCGCGCGGCCAAGGCCCAGGGCGACAAGCTCATCGTCGGCCTCAACACCGACGATTCCATACGCCGACTCAAGGGCGAAGGCCGGCCCGTCAACCACCTCGACGACCGCCTGCTCGTGCTCTCGGAGCTCGAGAGCATCGACTACCTCGTGCCGTTCGACGAGGACACGCCCATCGAACTGATCCGCAAGGTCAAGCCCGACGTGCTGGTCAAGGGCGCCGATTACACGCTCGACACCGTGGTCGGCCGCGACGTGGTCGAAGCCCAAGGCGGGCGCGTTGAGCTCATCAACCTCGTGGAAGGGCGGTCCACCACCGGGCTGATCGAGCGCATGCGCGCCATGGCTTGACCCGGCCGGCCTGACCCGGTCGGCGGCCGAACTCCGCCCGCCCGCCCGAACCGCCCACGCCTTCGCGCCGTCTCACGCTAGATGAGGACCCCCATGCCCCGGCGCCGCCCCTCGCCTTGGATCCCGACCGGCTCGCTCCTCTTGGCCTGCGCAGTGGGCTTCGCTTCGCCCGCGCTCGCCCAAGACCCGCCGCCGCCGCAAGCCGCCAACGCCGCCACCGCCGACACCCCGGCCCACCGCCAGTTCCTCTTCGCCTACAAGCTCATGCGCCGCGGCGAGCTCGCCGAGGCCGCCGACGAGTTCCGTCGCCACCTCCGCGACTTCCCCGATGCGCCCAAGCGTGGCGACTCGATCTACTACCTCGCGCTGATCCTCCGCAACCAAGGCCAACCGGCCGAGGCCGAACGCCTGCTGCGCACTGCGCCCGACCCCGCGCTCATCGAGCCCGACCGCGCCAACCTCCTCCGCGGACAGGTGCTCATGGACGCCGGCGAGCTCGACATGGCCGTCGCCGTGCTCGAACGCATTGCCGACGACCCCGCCGCCGAGCCCACGCCCATCGCCTCGTCCGCCGCCTACCTTCTCGGGCGCGCCTACCGCCAGCTCGGCAACCAACCGGCCGCCCTCGCCCGGTTGGAGCGCGCCGCCCAAGGCCCACCGGCGCTGCGCGCCACGGTCGCGCTCGAGATCGCACGCCTGCACGCGCAAGCCGGCGACCTGCCCGCCGCCCGCGCCGCGCTCACGGCCCAAGCCGACCCAGACCGGCCCGCCGACACGTCGCCCGCCGCGCTCCTGCTCGCCGGCCGGCTCGCCGCCGCCGACAACGACCCCGCCCAGGCCCAGCGGCTCTTCGAGGCCCTCCTCGCGGCGCACCCCGAAGCGCCCGAGCGCCCCCAGGCCACCGCCGGCCTCATCCAAGCCCTGCACCAAGCCGGGCAAGACCAAGCGGCGCTGCAAGCCTTCGACCAGCGCCAGCGCGAGCTCTCGGGCGCGCCGCGCATCGCGGCCGTGTATGCAGCCGGGACCTCGGCCCAGCGCTTGGGCGACCACGCCTTGGCCGTGCGCCTGCTCGGCTCGGTCGCCGCTGTCGATGCGACGCACGAGCTGGCCGACGACGTGCTGCTCCGCCTATCGCTCTCGCAGCGCGAGCTCGGGCAGAACGACGCGCTGGCCCGCACCGTCGGCGAGCTCCGCCGAAGCCACCCCGAGTCGCCGCTGCTCATCGACGCCGCGTTCGTCGAGGCCGCGGCCCAAGGCCCGGGCCCCGGGCAGATCGCCGCCGTCACCGGGCTGGTCGAGCGCGGGCCTAACTACCCGTACCACCGCCAAGCCCTGCTCCGCCGCGCCACCGCGTACCGCGAAGCCGGCAGGCCTGAGCCGGCCCTGGCGGACCTCGAAGCTTTCCTCGCATTCGACCCCGCCGCGCACCCCGGCGCCGCGCCGTTGGACGAGGGCGCCGCCACCGCCGCCCAGCTCCAAGCCGTCGAGCTCCGCTTGGCGCTGGGCCGCACCGACGCCGCGCTGGCCTCATCGCGGGCGCTCGTCGAAGACGCCGAGCTCGATCCCGACGCGCGCCGCCGGGCCGTGCTGCTCTACGCCGAAGCGCTGCGGGCTTCGGGCGACGCATCGGGCGCGCTCGAGGTACTCACCGTGCTCGACGACGCCGGGGGCGACGACGCGCTGGCCTCCGCCGCCCGGTTCCGTCGGGGCTTGCTCGAGATGCGCGTGGGCGACCCAGGCAACGGCGCCGCGCTGCTGCGCCAAGCCGGCGACGACGAAGGGCTCTCCGCCGCCCAGCGCGTGCTCGCCCTGCGTATCGCCGGCTCGCACGAGCGCGAGCGCTCCGCCGATCTGCTGGGCGACCCACGCGCCCAAGCCGTGAACGCCGCCGCCGAATCGCTGCGCTTGGCCGTCGCCCTCCGAGGCGCCGGCGTGCTCGAAATCGAAGAGGCGCTCTGGCTGGCCGAGCAAGAGATCCTCGCCGCGTCCGCCGACGCCGCGCGAGCCCTCGCACAATCCGTCGCGACGCGCAACGCCACCGCCGCCGATCAAGGCCGGGCCGCGCTGCTGCTCGCCGAGGCCGATCGCATCGACGGCCGGCTCGACCAAGCCATCGCCGGCTTCGACGCGCTGGCCAAGGCCTCCCAAGGCGACCCCGCCGTGCGCGACACCGCGGCCCGTCGTCAGGCCGAGCTGCTGATCGACCTCGGCCGTCCCGCCGACGCCGTCGCCGCCCTGGAGTCCGCCGTCCAGCGGTCGGCCGAGGCGCCGCCCGCGTCCGCCTCGGCCACCCTCGGGCTGTTCGGGCGCGCCCACCTCGTCTGGGCGCGCGAAGCACGGCTCGCCGGCGAACCAGACGCCGCACGCCAGCGACTGGTCGAGGCCCGCCGAGCCCTCAAACGCGTTGTCACGCTCTACGGCGGGTCCGGCGCGACGGCCGTGCGCCCCGGCCCCCAGCTCGCGCTGCTCGACCTGGCCGAGGTCGAGGCCGAGCTCGGCCAGACCGACGCCGCGGCCCAGGCCCTGCAAGACCTCGCCGCCGCCGAGGCCGATGCGCCCTTCGGCGTGCTGGCCCAAGCGCTGCTCGACGCCGCCGCCGGCCGGACCGGCCGCGCCGAAGCCCGGATGCGCGCCCTCGACGACGCCGCGCTCGCCGACGATCCCGCGTTGCGCCAGCGCGTCGAGCGCGCACGCCGGATGATCTCGGGAGAATCAGAACGATGAGCGGGCCGGTCCCGATGGCCGACCGCGCCCGGCGCGTGCGCAACCCGTATTGGGTGCGCGCCCCGGTCGCCACGGCCGCGGTCGCCGCGCTCGCCAGCCTCGCCGCCCACTCCGCCGGCGTGTACTACGCCGCCCCAGCCCTCACCCGGGCCGGCTTGGGCGACGGCGCCGAGCCCACGCGCATGGTCGTGTCCACCATCCGCCGCGCGCCCGACCGCTACCTGCCGACGCCCGAAGCGCCCGCGTCGCCCGGCGACGCCCCGCCCGGCCTGGACGCGCTCGCCGAACAGGCCCTTGCCACCGCGGACGACCTGCCCGACACGCCCGCGCCCGACGACCTCACGCTGCGCGACATCGAAGCCCCGCCCGACAACCTGGCCGACGCCGGCGTCACGGCCGATGTGCTGGGCGCGCTCGGAGACGAGTCGCTGTTCGCCCCGCCCGCCGGCGTCGAGCTCGGCCTGGCGCCCTTGGCCGGCGCCCCCGCCCCACCAAGCGGCGCACCCTCGGCGAGCGCGCAAGGCCTCGCCGGCGCCGCGCTCGACACGCCCGGCGCCCCCGGATCCCCCGGAGACCCGGGAGCGGGCTCCAACGCGCTACTCGCCGGTTCCTCTTCCTCCTCCGCGCTCGCCTCCGGCGCCGCCGGCGCGGCCTGGACCGACGACGACCTGGGCCTCGGCGACCTCGGCGGCATTGCGCTGCCAACCGCACGCAGCCGACAAGACCCCTTGGCCCTGCCCGAGCTCGGCGGGATCGACGCCGTCGCCCTCGCCGGCCTCGACAAACCCTTGGTCCTCGACCGCGACTTCCGCTACAGCCTCCAGCGCCTCGACCCACCCGACGCCGGCGCCGGCTACTTCCGCGTCGGCTTCCAGGCCGAGCCGTCGCTCGGGTCCAAGCTCAAGGTCTTGCCCAAGGACGTCGTGTACGTGATCGACACCTCCAGCTCGATCCCCCAAGACACCGTCCGCGCCTGCACCGCCGGCGTCGCCGAGGCCCTGGCCACCCTCAACCCCGGCGACCGCTTCAACGTCGCGCTCTTCAACGAGCAGGTGCGCTTCTTCGACGGCTCGGCGCTGCTGATCGACGCCACGCCCGACCGCATCGCCGCCGCCACCGCCTTCCTACGCCGCGCCGAGCCCTCGGGCTACACGGCCCTGGGCGCCGCGGTCCGCCAGCTCATCCCGCCACAACCCGACCCCGGCCGGGTCTACAACCTCGTGTTCATCTCCGACGGCCAGCCCACCCGCGGCGCGCTCGACACCACCGAACTCATCAACACCATCACCACCGACAACCGGCTGTCCGCCAACATCTACTGCGTCGGCGTCTGGGGCGACCGCCGCAAACGGCCCCGGCGGGAGCTGCTCGACTTCCTCGCCTACCGCAACGGCGGGTTCTCGATCATCGCCGAACGCCGCGACGACCCCGCCGCGCTCATCCGCCAACTCGCCGGCGTGCTGCGCTACCCGCTGATCCAACGCGTCGAGGTGCGCACGGCCGGCGCCGGCCTCGCGCCCGGATCGGTGTTCCCCAAGCGGCTGCCGACCATCCACCGCGGACAGGCGTTCGAGGTGTTCGGGCGCTTCGCCAACCGCGACCGCCTGACCGTCACCGTCAGCGGCGTCAGCGACGGCCAACCCGTCGACTTCACCTTCGACGGCGACCTCCGCCTCGCCGATGCGGCCCCGCCCCAGCTGCCCGCCGACTGGGCCCGGCGCAAGCTCCACGACCTCTACGACGACTACCTCCGCCTCGGCCGGCCCGAAGCCCTCCGCGTCGAGATCCAGCGCCTGGGCGAGGCCTACGACGTCGAGACACGCTACCTGCGCTAACCCGCCGCGGGACCAACCACGCGTCAGTCCAGCGACTTGAGCGTCCGCCCCAGCCGCGGCAGGTAGAAGTTGCCCTTGTCCAGCGACCAGGCGATGCGCACCGCCTGGCCCGCGATCGCCCGCCGGTGCACGGCGCCGCCTTGGGTGAGCTTGGGGTTGTCCAGCGCCCACGACCGCGCATCTCTGCTCTGGTCCCGGTTGTCACCCACCATCCAGAACTGGTCCTCCCCCAGCGTCACGGGCCCGAAAGACGACAGCCGCGCGTGGGTGCGCATGTTCTGAAGCCGCTCGAGCATCGCGATTTGCTCGCGCGAGAGAGCGCCGAGCTGACCCGCCTGCGCCGCCTGAACCACCCGCTTGATTTGGTTCTCAAACGCCTTGGCGTCGAGCGTTTTTCCGCCGATCGACATCACGCCGTCGCGCAGCACGAACTCCACTTGTTGCGCCCCCTCGCTCGACGCCAGCGTCAACACCGCGGCGTCGTTCCAGAGCAGTCGAATGACCCGGCTGTGGCCGGCGACGCTCTCGCGGAAGAGCGAGAACCGCACGTCGGCCGGGTCGGGGCCCAGCGGCTCCCACTGCGCCGTCTCGCCGTTGATCTCCAGCACGCAGTTGGTCATCCGCAGCGTGTCGCCCGGGACGCCGACCACCCGCTTGACCAGCCGTATCCCGTCGATGGGCGACCAGAACGTCACCACGTCGCCGCGGTCGGGCTCGCCCCAGTCGAACCAGTAGGCGTCGCGCCAGCCGCGCCAGAGGTTCAGGTGCTTGCCGTCGGGGTCTTCCTTGGTCGTCGTGAACGGGATCGGGATGCCGTGCGCGAAAGGCGGCTTGAACCCATACGCCAGCTTGTTTACGAAGATCCGGTCGCCCTCGACGATCGTCGTCTTCATCGACCCCGTCGGCACGTCGTTCCAGTCGATCAGCGACGACCGCACCACCGCGACCACGGCCACGACCACGAGGATCGGCCGCACCCAGTTCTGCCAGACCCCGCCCTTGGCCTTGGCGTCCTTGGCGGCTTTCTTCGACTTCTTGCCCGAGGCGCTCGGCGGGGGCGGCACGCGCGACCGCCGGGGCGCGGCCCCGTCGGGCTCGGCCGGTGTCTCCGCCGCGGGCGGGGGGGAAGCCGCTGGGGGCGTGGCCGGGCTCGCCGGGGCATCCGAGTTTTTCGGGGTGTCCGGCGCCTCCGGGCGTGCCGGTTCGTCTGGCGGGGTCATGGCAAAGGTCCGAGACGCAGCTCTGGGACGAAGCTCCGAAGCACAGGGCCGACGCGCAGGCCCGACATGCAAGCTCAGCCCGGGTCTGCGCGGCGGGTCTGCGCGGCGGGGCAGGGTATCCGATCCGACAAACCCGCCGCCCCCAAACCTACGCCGATGCCCCGGGAACCGTTCGGCCCCGGCGTGCTCTAATCCTCACACGCCCCCGCACCACCCCGCCTCCCCCCCGGAGCACCGACATGACCGCAGGCCCGCTCGCCCCGCTCTCGAACCGTTCCGCCCAACGCGCCGCCCGCCACGCCGCCCGCCACGCCGCCCGCCCAGGCCTCACCCGCGCCCTCTTGGCCGGGGTGGCCGCCTCGGCCATCAGCGCCGCGACTATGGCGCCGGCCGCGTCGGCCCAAGACGCCCCCGCCGAGCCCGCCGCGGTCTCGCCCGACCAAGCACTGGTCGACCTCCCGCTCCGCCGCATCACCCTCTACTCCTCCGGCGTCGGCCACCTCATCCACCACGGCCATGTCTCGGGCGACGGCCGGGTCCGCCTGCAACTCACTGAAAGCCAGCTCAACGACGCCCTCAAGTCCCTCACCGTCTTTGACGACCCGGGACGCGTCGACGTGCGCTACCCGACCCGCGAGCCGCTGAACCGCAAGCTGGGGTCCTTCGCCATCGACCTCTCCGGCGCCCCGACCCTCGCGCAAATCATCGGCCAGCTCCGCGGGCGCCAGGTCACCCTCAGCACCCCGGGCCCGCTGTCGGGCGTCGTCGTCGGCGTCGAAACCGAAACCCGCGTCGTCGCCGAGCCGCGCACCCAGGTCACCGAGCACCTGGTCACCCTCATGAGCGCCGGCGAACTCAAGCGCATCCCGCTGGGCAGCATCACCTCGGTCCGGCCCGACGACCCGCAGCTCCGCGATGAGCTCACCCAAGCGCTGGCGACCCTCGCCGAAGCGTCCGACACACGCACCCAGCCGCTCGACGTGCGCTTCTTGTCCGACGAGGCCGCGCCCCGCCCGGTCGGCCTGTCCTACCTCATCGAAACCCCCGTCTGGAAGACCAGCTACCGGCTGGACCTCACCCAAGACACCCCGCAGCTCCAGGGCTGGGCGATCGTCGAGAACACGACGGATGCCGACTGGGACGACATCGAGGTCGCGCTGGTTTCCGGCCGGCCGGTGAGCTTCGTGCAAGACCTCTACACGCCGTTGTTCTTGGCCCGGCCCGAGGTGCAGAATGAGCTGTACGCCGGGCTGGCCCCGGCCCAGTACCCCGAAGGCGTCGGCGTGGCCGGCCGGCGCATGCAATCCGTGAGTGGCGGCAGTGCTCCGCGACGTGCGCGGATGGACTTCGGCGCTTCGGCCGCGCCCGCCTCGCCCATGGCGGCCGAAGCCGACGGCTATGCCGGCGCCTCCGTCTCGGGTCTCCGTTTGGAGACTTCCAACGTCGCCGCCACGCTCGACCCCGCCGCCTCCGGCGCCGAGCTGGGCGAGCTGTTCCGCTACCTCATCGACCAGCCCGTCACCCTCGAGCGCGGCAAGTCGGCCATGCTCCCGATCCTCGATTCCGAAGTCGAGGTCGACCGCCTGAGCAT
>JBCCXV010000021.1:0-15711 GCA_039191195.1 Planctomycetota bacterium | reverse complement strand
CGGCGGTCCACTGGGCGCGCTTGAGCGACAGGCCGATCTTCCGGTCGTCGAGGTCGACGCGGAGGATCTTGACCTCGAGGTCCTGGTCGGCCTGGACCACGTCCTGCGGGCTCTCGACCTTGTGGTCGGCGAGCTCGGAGATGTGCAGCAGGCCTTCGAGGTCTTCCTCGAGCTCGACGAACACGCCAAAGTTGGTGATCTTGGTCACCTTGCCGTGGACGATCATGCCGGGCTGGTAGGCCGACGGGATGGCTTCGAGCCAGGGGTCTTCCGAGAGCTGCTTGAGGCCCAGGGCCACGCGCTGCTTCTTCTGGTCGACCTCGAGGACGACGCACTTGCACACGTCGCCCTTCTTGAGCATCTCGTTGGGGTGGCTGATCTTGCGGGTCCACGACAGGTCGGAGACGTGCAAGAGGCCGTCGATGCCGGGCTCGATCTCGACGAAGGCGCCATAGGACGCGAGGTTGCGCACGGCGCCCTCGATGACGGTGCCGGGCGGGTACTTCTCGGCGACCAGGTCCCAGGGGTTGACCTCGGTCTGCTTCATGCCGAGCGAGATCTCCTGCTTGTCCTTGTTGATGTCGAGGACGACGACGTCGGCGTCTTCGCCGATGGTCAGCAGCTCCGAGGGGTGGCTGATGCGCTTGGTCCAGGACATCTCGGAGATGTGGACCAGGCCCTCGACACCGTCTTCGAGCTTCACGAAGGCGCCGTAGGACATGATGTTGGTCACCGCGCCGCGGATGCGGGTGTTGACCGGGTACTTCTTCTCGATGTCCTCCCAGGGCGAAGCGTCCTTCTGCTTGAGGCCTAGGGCGATCTTCTCTTTGTCGTGGTCGATGTTGAGGATCTTGACCTCGAGCTCCTGCTCGAGCTGGACCATGTCGGAGGGGTGGTTGACCCGGCCCCAGGACATGTCGGTGATGTGCAGCAGGCCGTCGATCCCGCCGAGATCGACGAACGCGCCGAAGTCGGCGATGTTCTTGACCTTGCCGGTGACGATGTCGCCGACGTTGACCTTCTCCAGCAGCTTCTTGCGGAGCTCGGCCCGGCGCTCTTCGATGAGCTTGCGGCGGGAGATGACGATGTTGCGGCGCTCGGTGTCGATCTTGAGGATCTGGGCCTCGACCGTCTTGCCGATGTAGATGCCGATGTCGGGAGGCCGGCGGATGTCGACCTGCGACGCGGGCAGGAACACCGGCACGCCGATGTCGACCAGCAGGCCGCCCTTGATCTTCCGCATCACCTTGCCCTCGACGGGGTCGCCCTCGCCCTTTTCGTTGATGATGCGTTCCCAGCCGCGGATGCGGTCGGCCTTGCGCTTGGACACGTCGACCGTGCCCGAGGCGCCTTCGACGGCTTCGAGCAGCACCTCGACGGTGTCGCCGATCTCGACCTCGGTGTGGTCTTCGAACTCGTGCTTGTCGAGCACGCCCTCGGACTTGAGGCCGACGTCGACCAGGAAGTCGTCGCCGGCGTAGCCGATGATCCGGCCGGTGAGGATCGAGCCGGGGCTGAAGTCGCCGATGTTGGTTTCTTCGAGCAGGCCTTCCATGTCGCCGCCGGCGACGGCCTCGCCCAACTGATCCATGAGCATGGTGTCGACCTGCGAATCATCGAATTCGAGGTCGGCGATGAGGTTCTTATCAACCATGGAGAAAGAGTTATCCCTTCGGGGGTTGTGCCCGCCTCCCGAGCAAGGGGAGACCCGCGGGCCACGACCGGGGGAACGGCCGTCTGGTGCGTATCGGCCCGGGGCACGCCGCCCTGGGCCGAATCGGTGATGATAACGACACCCGGGCCCGGGCGATACCCGGGGATCGGGCCTCAGCCTGCGGCAACGGGCTTGGCCGCCGCGGCCTCGACCCCGGCCCGGAGCATCCGCAGGCCCCAGGGCTCGGCCTGCCGCTCGGCGGCGCTCTGACGGGTCCACGACGGGTGGTGGGTGAAGTCGGTGTACCGCTCGGGGTGGGGCATGAGGCCGAAAACGCGCCCGGTCGGGTCGCACACGCCCGCGAGGTCGCCGGCCGAGCCGTTGGGGTTCTGCCCGAGGGCGTAGCGGAGGGCCGCCTGGCCTTGCGCTTCCAGCCGGGCGAGCGCGTCGGGCGCGGCGACGAACCGCCCCTCCCCGTGGGCGATGGGCAGGTCGAACCGCTCGCCGGCGAGGCCGCGGGTCCAGACGCACACCGTTTCGCCCGGCGCCTCGACACCAACCCAGGCGTCCACGAACCGACCGCCGGTGTTGTGGGTCAGGGTGGTCGACTGCACGCCCGCGACGGGGTCGGGCAGCAGGCCGAGCTTCACCAGCACCTGGAAGCCGTTGCAGACGCCTAGGACCGGGGCGCCGCGGTCGATGGCCCTTCGCAGCGGCTCCCAGAGCGCCCGCAGGCGTACGGCGAAGACCCGGCCAGAGGCGATGTCGTCGCCGTGGCTGAACCCGCCGGGCAGCGCAATCAGGTCGTAGTCGTCGATCTCCTTCGGCCGGTCGACGAGGTGCTGGACGTGCACGACCTCGGCCCGTGCGCCGGCGAGCTCAAGCCCGTGGGCCAGCTCGACGTGGCAGTTGGTCCCGGCGGTCCGGATCAGCAGGCCGCGTGGCGCGTCGGGGCTGGGCATGCGCGGTCAATCCCGGTAGCGGTTGCGGTGGCGGTCGTCGTGTTCGTCGAGCACCTCGGCGACGCTGCCGTCGAAGCCGACGCGCCAGAGCTGGTCGCGGATGTCGCGCACCAAGACGGCGCCCTCGGGCGGCAGCGGGACGGCGCGGGATCGGCGGTCGACGCGGAACTCGAGCTCGAAGAACCGGCCGTCGGGGTGCAAGAAATAGGCGTGCCCGCCTCGCGGGTCCGGCACAATCGCCGCGTGGCCCTTACGCACGGCGACGCCGGGCTCGAGCACCTGGGCGAACTCTTCCAGGCTGGCGTCGAGCTGCGTCTTGGTGAGCCGGCGCTCGTAGGTTGCCTCCTCCTGGGCGAAGGCTTCGGGGGGCCAGCCCGTGCCGGGGGACGACGCCGACCAACGCCCCAAGGCGAAGCCGCCGACCAGCAGGATCACGGCCAGGGCCGTCCAACGTCGCGAGGAAAAAGGCGCGTTCATGAGTCGGTCTCCGTGGGGGGAGCGGGGCCCGGCCGGGAGGTGGGAGGGGCGGCCGGGTCGTCGGCGGGCGCTTGGGCAGACGCGGGGTCGGGTGCCAAGGCCCGGTCGCCGGTCGTGCGGTACCGCTGACGTGCCTGAGCGTACCCGGACGGGTCGCAAGCCCGAAGCGGTTCTTCGACCCCGCGGGAGACTTCTTCGTGCAGGCGGGCCAGGAACGGGACGCACCAGCCGCAGCCCGTGCCGGCGCCGAGGCAGTCGGCGAGCTGGCTGGCGACCGCGGGCTTCTCCCGTCGGCAGTAGTTCACCAGTTTGCGCTGGCTCACGCGGAAACAGAGGCAGACGGGGTCGTCGGGCTGCACAACGTCACGGTAGCGGGCTCGGCGCGGCGGTCGCCCGCCATCACGGAATCGATGGACTTACGCTCTGGGTATGGCCCTGTCTCACCCCGCCGCGTACAACCGGCTGCTCGAACAACTCCAACGCCTGCCCGGCGTGGGTCGGCGGTCGGCCGAGCGCATCGCCTTCCACCTGCTCCGCAGCCCCGAGGCGGACACCCAAGAACTCGCCGAGGCCATCCGCGGCTTCCGCACCGACCTGCGGGTCTGCTCGATCACCGGCATCGTGTCCGACACCGACCCCTCGGCCATCGCGACCGACCCGCGTCGGGATCACGGCACGGTGATGGTGGTCGAGCAGCCGTCGGACGTGATCCCGATCGAGCAGAGCGGCGCCTACCGGGGCTCGTACCACGTGCTGATGGGCCGCCTGTCGCCGTTGGATGCCATCGGCCCGGGCGACCTGAACGTCGAGGGCCTGCTCACCCGCATCGAGCGCGGGCGCGAAGAGGCCGAGACGGATTGGCCGTCGATCGCCGAGGTGATCCTGGCGACCAACCCGACGCTCGAGGGCGACGGCACGGCGTCGTACCTGGCCGACGCCCTCGCGCAGGCCGGGGTCCGGGTCAGCCGTCTGCCCCGGGGGCTCCCGGCGAACTACGCCCTGCGCGACGCCCCGAAGGGCGTGCTGGCCGACGCCATCCTCGGCCGGATCCGGATGGGCTGAGCGGCGCGTTTTCTGGCGCCGGCTTTGCACACCCCCCTTTTCGCGCCGATGATGGGCCCTAGCCCCGCCTCCGACGCGGGGCGGGGACCCGCTCGTGAGGCTCGACACCGGCCAACACCTCCGCATCGACCAGCGCATGAAGCTGGCGCCGCGGATGATCCAATCGATGGAGGTCCTCCAGATGCCGCAGGCGGCGTTGGAGGAGCGCATCGAGCAGGAGCTGGGCGCCAACCCGACGCTCGAGCTCGCCGAGGTCGGCCCCGACGAGCAGGCCCTGACCGCCGAGCGCGAGCAGGCCGACCGCGACGACGCCGAGACCCAACGCGAGCTGACCGCCGACCCCGACTCGGCCGCCGAAGACTTCGAACGCCTGGGCAACCTGTCCGAGCAGTACAGCGAGGACTGGTCGGGCAACGTCGCCGAGTCCGGTGCGCTCTCGGGAGAGGACTTTGCCCGCAGGCGCGCCCGGTCGCTCGCCGGCGAACGCGACGGCAAGCTCGACGCGCTGGCCAACACGGCTTCGCGCACGGCGTCGCTCAGCGAGCAGTTGCTCGACCAATGGCGGCTGGCCGACATCGAGCCCGAGCTGTCCGGCCTGGGCGCCTGGCTCATCGGGTGGATCGACGCCGACGGCTACCTCCGGGCCGACGAAGCCGAACTGCTCGACCGCGCCCGCGAAGACTTGGAAGACCCCGAAATCAGCTCGCTGTCGCTGAGGCTGGCCAAGGCGTCGCTGCAGGATGCGCTCGAGCCCCCGGGGCTCGCCGCTGGCGACCTGCGCGAGTGCCTGCTGCTGCAGATCGATGCGCTGCGGCGGGACGACCCCGACGCCCAAGACGACCCGGCGCTGGCGCTGGCGCGACGCGTGGTCGACCGATCGCTCAAGGATGTCGAAGCCAACCGCTTGCCCAAGATCGCCCGCGACCTGGGCGTGGACATGCCGGGCGTGAAGTCGGCGATCGCAGCACTCCGGCGATTCCACCCGCACCCGGGCCGGCTGCTGGCCGACGCCGAGGAGCGCTTAATCCGCCCGGACCTGGTGGTCGAGTACGACGAAGACGAGCGCGTGTACCGCGCCGAGCTGGTGCAAGGGCGCCTGCCGGCGCTGTCGATCTCGGAGGACTACGCGCGGATCGCCTCGGACCGGTCGGCCGACCCCAAGGCCCGAGAGTTCGTGCGCGACCAGTTGCGCTCGGCCCAGTGGCTGCTCGAAGCAATCGACCAGAGGCAGGCGACGCTGCTGCGCGTGGCGGGCGTCGTGGTCGCGGCCCAGCACGGGTTCTTCGAGAGCGGGCCCGAGGCGCTGCGGCCGCTGCCGATGACCCAGGTCGCCGATCAGTTGGGCGTGCACGTGGCGACGGTCAGCCGTGCGGTGAGCGAGAAGTACATGCAGACGCCACGCGGCGTGTACCCGCTTCGGATGTTCTTCTCGGGCGGGACCGAGACCGAAGAAGGCCAGGCGATGTCCTGGGCGGCCGTGCAGGCCAAGCTCAAGCAGGTGATCGACGCCGAAGACAAAGCGGCGCCGCTCAGCGACGACCAGCTCGTCGAGAAGATGCGCGCCCAGGGCATCGAGCTCGCACGTCGGACCGTGGCGAAATACCGCAAGCAATTAGGTATCGCGACGGCGCGGCAACGCCGGGAGTACTAAGCGTTCGGGACCGAGGGCCTTCGCGGGGGCTTACGGGCGCGCGGCCTGCTGGGCCAGCGCTTGCAGCCGGTTGAGGCTCGCGGAGACCTCGGCGACGTTCACGCCCTCGTCGGACTCGGCGTCGAACGCCTCGGCGGCCTCGGCGGCGACAGCCTGCGCGCCGGCGACGGCCTGCTGGGCCCGCGTGACCGACTCGCCCATCGCCTGACGCAGCTTCGCGTTGACGCTCTGCAGCGCCGGGGCGTCGATCGCTTCGGCTTCCAGCGGCCGCGTCAGCCCCGACAGCGCGTGCAGGCGCGCCGATTGACCCGCAGCGCGGTGCACGAGTGCGACGGCTTGCGCATGCCGGGCCGACAGGCTCGCGAGCAAGGCCAAGTCCGCCTGCGGGCCCCGGGCCAGGTCGACGGCCTCGTCGGCGGTGGCGACCGCCTGGCCGGCCCGCTCGATCGCCTGGGCGAACAGCGCGTCGCAGCGCACCTCGCACTCGGCGGCGTTCTGGAGCACGAGGTCTTCGAGCTTGCGGACCGCGTCGTCGCGGAAGCGCGACTGCTCGCGGGCCAAACCGGCGTTGGCCCGGGCCTGGCTCGTCGCGGCGCCGGCGCCCTCATCCAGATTCTGGGCCAACTCGGCGAGCGCTTCGGCGTCGGCGGCCCAACGATCGGCCCGCAGCTGCGCGGCCTTGGACTCGGCCAGCGCCGCGTCGGCCCGGGCCTTGGGACCGACGGCCTGGGCCTCGCGCTCGGCGGCCTCGACCCGGAGCTCGTACCCGCGATCCGATTCGGCGCTCCGCGCATCGATGCGCAGCTGCATCGCGTCGGCGACGAGCGTGTCGACGTCGCCTTGCAAACGTTGAGCCAGCGTCGCCGCCGCGTCGGCCTCGCGCTGGGCTTCGGCGGCCTTGGCTTGAGACGCTTCGGACTGTTGGCGGGCCTCGCTGGCTTGGGCCGACAACTCGGCGCCGTCGGAGCGGGCCAGGGCCTGGGCGGCCAGCACACGGTGATGGGCGTCGAACACCGGGGCGAGCAGCCGGCGCGCGGCGTTGAGTTGTGACAGGCTTTGCGCGTCGACCTCGACGGCCTGCGCGGTCAGCAAGCGGGCCATGCGGTCTTCAGCCGAGGCCTGGATCGCCGTGGCCAGGGCCCGCTCGGGCGCGTCGAGCCCGGTCGCCGACGACGCCACCGCTTGGGCCGCGGCGGCCTCTTCGGTCAGCCGTCGATAGGTGTAGCCGGACAGGCTCGGCGCCTGCACGGTGACGGTGCGGCCGGCGATGCTGTGCTCCACGGTGGTGTTGGCCTCGCCGGCGTCGTCGGCGGCGCCGCCCACGCTCGCCGAGCGGTACTCGGCCAGGGCGTCGACAAGATCGTCCCGCGGGTCCTCGGCGCGCTCGCAGCCCAGGCCGGCCCCACAGACAAGGCCCAACGCCGCCAGGCCGGGGGCCCAGGCGTGGGTTGCGGTCCGAGTACGAGTTGTCGGCGTCATGCGGAAAGCGCGGGGCATGGGCTCAGTTTCCGGGGGGGCTGGGGCCGGCCGGCGGGGCCTGCTGTTTGTAGACCGGCACGGCGTAGTCGATGCCGTAGTCCGGCATGGGGGCGTAGAGGGCGCCGATCCAGCGGATCAGGTTCTGGCACTCGGGGTCGTCCAGTGAGTCGAACGCCGGCGCCCAGGCGGGCACCTGCGGGGCGGGGATGTCGGCGACCTCCCGCGGCAGGCTCCATTGCACAAGCAGGGACTGGGCGGGGTTGTCGCGGTCGATGAATCGCCCACCCGCGGCCTCGGCCTGGGACAGGATCAAGAAGTTCGACATCGCCACCGACTCGGGGCTGGCGCCCGGGCCCGGGCCGAACAAGAACAGGCCGGTCTGGCCGGACGCGAAGCGCGGCGCGAAGTACCGCAGCACGTGGCCGGGGTGGATGCGGTTCTGGAAGGTCTGCAGCGTCTCGGGACCGCGGATGACCTCGATGTCGCCGTAGTACGGCCGGGCCTCGAGGTCGAAGAGCATCTGGGCGTGCTGCCAACCGCGCAGCCGGAGGAAGTCGGCCCGGCCGCGCCGGCCGCGGTACTCCTGCGGGAGCTCTCGCTGATAGTCCTCGAGCACCTTTTCCAGCACGTCGCGCGAGACCCGCACGGTCACCCGAGCGTTCTCGAGGTCGATGGGCAGCTCCCAGACCTTGAGCAGGTTGATCTGGTCGCGCGAGAGGCGTTGAGGCTCGGCGGGGGTCAGGACCCGGTTGCCGACGACGGCCGGCGCCTGGGAACCGGTCGTGCGCCGGGATTCTGCTGCGGCCGCGTCTTCGCCGCGGTCGCGGGGCTGGCTGCGCGCGATTTCGTTGCGGACCGTTTGCAGCAAGAAGTAGATGCGGTCGTGGCGGGCGTTCTCACCCTGGGGGAACCGCCGGGCCAAGGCCTCGAGCTCGCGCAGGGCGAGGTCGTTGGCGCCGCGCTCGTGCATTTCGTACGCCAGGGTCCACCGGCCGTCGAGGTCCTCCGGGGCCAGCTGGGCCGACCGCTGGGCGTATTCCTGCTGCGGCGACAACCGGGGGGCGACCGAGGCGATGTCGGACTTGGCGAGGGTGCGGGTGCGGCCGGCCTCGTCGCGGAGCACGAGTTGAGCGTCGGTCTCACGGACCTTCTCACCGGTGAGGGTCTGGCCCGAGTTGAGCGTCACCACCACGGCCTCGGCCCTCGCCGGGCCCGCGGGCAGCAGGACAAGCAGCGCGACGACGAGCGCGAGCCCCGCTGCGCAAGCCCTCGCGCCGGCGGCGAGCGAGGGGCGAGATGCCATCGGCGTGCTTCGCTTCATGACAGGATTCTAACCCAAGGGCCTCAATGTCAGCAGAATCCGCGGCGTCCGCGACGGAATGAGAACGGTGATGGGACGGCCGGGGCTGCGCTTCGCTCAGCCTTGGGCGCCGTCGAGCACCTCGGCGGCCTCGTCGATCAGCCGGTCCAAGCGGACGGGCTTGAGCACGTACCCATCGACGCCCATGGCTTGGGCGTATTGCTCGTGCCGTTTGCCCTCGTTGGCGGTCACCATGATCACCTTGGGCGGGGCCTCGGCCATCTTGATCTTCTCGAGGACGACAAAGCCGGACCGCTTGGGCAGCATCATGTCCAGCAGGACGAGGTCGGGGGGGTCGCCCTCGCAGATGGTCAGGGCCGTGGCGCCGTCGCCGCAGGTTTGGGTGAGGGCGCCCTCGGCCTGGAGGGCGTGGTCGATGGCGGCGCGGACCTCGGGGTCGTCGTCCACGACGAGGATCTTCTTGTCGGCCAGGCGCAGGTAGGCGTCGGTCTCGGACATCGATTCGGGCTTCCGGGGTGGGCCTGTGGGCTCGGGTCGGGGTCCTGACGGACCCGGTGGGCGGGGCTGGGGCGGGGGCGGGCCCGGGGCACGGGCGTTCCGCTCCCGAATGTTCGGGGCTGGACGGCCCAGGGTCAAGGGCAACGCACGGCCGCCGCACGTCTCCACGACCCCGTCACGCCGGGGCGGCGGGTATCGGGGCACCGATCGGGGGCTCGGTCTCGGGCCCGCTGGGGCCCGGCGGGGGCTTCGCGGCGAGCTTGGCCCCCACCTCGACGCTGCGGGCCAGGGCCTCAACGTCGTCTTCGGTGAGCCAGGGCAGCCGGCCGAGCGACCTCCGGACCGACGCGGGCATCGGCTTGCCCTGCCGCTCGTACTTGGGCCGCGACTTCCACCGCCGGTGCATCCAGAGGTACTGCTCGGGGCGCATGCGGACCATCTTCTCCAGGGCCCACGAGTACCGGGCCGTGACGTAGTACAGCGGGTCGGGCTCGCGCTTCCACTGCTCGGGGTGGATCACGTCGGCCACGCCCAGCTCGTAGCGGAAGCGCTCGCGCTCGCCCGCCGGCGACGCGACCCGGTGGGCATAGCCGCAGACGACCGCCGCATCGAACTTGAGCGCCAGCAGCCCGATCGACTTGTAGGTGCTGGCCATCCGGCCCAGGAACGGCACGAACATGCCCTTGTCGCCGGCGTTCTGGTCGGCGATGAAGCCCAGGGCCCCGCCGCGCTCCATCACCTCGACCATGCGTTCACTAGCGTCCCACTTGGTGATGATGCGCATGCCGCCCCGCTGGCGCACGCCCATGAGCCAATCGTTGATCCGCGGGTTGTCGAGCGGGCGGGCGATGGCGTCGAGGTCGTAGCCGATCTCGGCGAGTAGGGAACCCAACAGCTCCCAGTTGCCCAGGTGGCCCGTCACCAGGATCACGGGCTGCGGCCCGTTGAGCAGTTCGATCGCCGCACCAAGGTTGACCTGCTGGACCCGCTCGGCCCAGTCGGGGTGGCGGATGAGCCGCGGGGTGTGCAGCACCTCCACGGCGAGCTGGGCGAAATGCTCGAACGACGCACGGGCCACCCGGTCGGCCTCGCTGCGCGGCCAGTCCGGGAACGTCAGGGCGATGTTGTCCGCGGCCCGGCGGGCGTGCTTGCGGTCGATCGCGTGGAACGCCCGGCCGAACCACTTGGCCGCGTCCACGTTGAGATCGGGGTCGAGCGACGACAAACACGCCTCGCCCAAGCGAGCGGCGAGGTATTCAGCCCAAACACGCGTCGGCGACTTCTGACCCATCGACGAAGCTTACGACGGACAAGCGGCCCCGCGACTGGCGCCCGCGGCCATCGGGCTCAGCCGTCTTGGCGGTTGTAGTAGCCGACCAGTTCCAGGAAGCGGTTCTGGTTAAGCACCGGGACCCCGGCCGCGACCGCCTGCCGGAGGATCTCCTGATAGGCGTCGTACAGCTGCCGGTCCCGCCGCTGCTGGACCAGGGCCGCGGGGTCGGAAAGCTCTTCGGCGGTCAGGCCGCGGGGCTCGGGCGGCTCGGGGCCCAGCACCACGTAATCGACCTGATACGAAACCGTGATGTCCGACGACGCCGCGGGGTTGATCGGCGGATCGACCTCCCCGCCCCACGCCCGGATCATGCTGCGGACGCGTTCTTCGCCCAGGCCCTCGGCGACGCCGGGCAAGTCGAACTCGCCGAAGACCACGAAGCGGTACGACAACTCGGGGTCGTAGGCCAGGTTGACGATGGGGTCGCCGACCTCGACCTCGGCGCCGCGGTCGATCGAAACCACCCGCGCCCGGGCCGTATCAGAGCCGACCTCGAACACCTCGAAGGAGGCGTACCCGCCAGCGATCTCGGCGGCATCGTCGACGGTGTCGAGCCGGATCACTTCGCCCGGCTTGAACGCCCGGAAGGTCAGGCCCAGGGGCACGCGATCGGCCATGCCCCGGTCGAGGATCACCTCGTCGCCTTCTTGCAGCACGGCGGCCACGGCCCCGTCGGGCCGGGTCAGCCGTACCGAGGGCGTTCGGTCACGCAACTCCGATTCGAGGCGGGCGACCTCGGCCTCGAGGTCGCGCTTGTCGCGCGCCAGCTGACGGCTCTCGTCCGACGCCTCGCCCGAAACGCGCTCCGCATCGGCGATCGCTTGGGCGACGGCTTCCTGCACCGCCGAGTCCGACAAGCGGGCCGCGGATTGGGCCGCCCGCTCTTCCTCACGCGCCGCGGCGATCGCCGCCTGGGTGTCTCCCGCGGCTTGGGCCAACTCGCTCTCGAGAGCAGCGACCCGGTCCTCGGAGGTCTGGAGCTGGGCGTTGGCCGTGGCCAATTCGGTCGCGCGATCGGAGGCCGTCTTCTCAAACGACGCGCTCGCCTGCTCGGCGGAGCTGAGAGAGGTCTGGAGGGCCGCGGCTTGGTCCCGGTCGGCCTGCCACCCCTCCAAGATGCGCGACACGACCGTACCCCCGCCTTCGGCGCCCTCGGCTTCCTCGTACAGGGCGTTGCCCTGGTCCCCGGAGCGGACGACCTCGGCGAGCTCGGATTCGGCCTCCTCGGCGGCCTGCTCGGCGGCTTCCACCTTGGTGTAGAACAGCACCGCCAGCGTGGTGCTGAGCACGAAAAACACGCCGATCAAGATGATCGCGACCCAATACCCCCCGTCGCCGCTACGAGCCCTGGCCATCGGTATCTCCGCTGGGTTCCAAACCGTTTGCTTACGGAGTGTCGAGCAAGGCCATGCCCCCGTCAAGGGCTGCGCCACGTCCCAGGGCCAGCGCCCGGCTGGGGACGGCTACCGGCGCACCCGGCCGGTCAGCTCCACCTCGACCGACGCCCCCAACGGCAGCGCCAGCACCCCCACGGCGGCCCGGGCGTGTCGGCCAGCATCGCCCATGAGCTCGACCAGCAGCTCGCTGGCGCCGTCGGCGACCTTGTGCTGCTCGGCGAAGCCCGGCTCGCTGGCGACGAACACCCCCAGCCGGACCACGGCCTGCAGCCGCCCGAGGTCGGCGTCGAGGGCCTGTTTGACGGCCGCCAGGGCGTTCAACACGCACTGACGGGCCGCCTGCCTGGCGCAGTCCAGCGAGCAAGGCGACGGAACCGGGCCCTCGGCGGTCAACCGGCCCTCGCGCATCGGCAGCTGGCCGCTGACGACGACCAGGCCGTCCGAAACCACCGCCGGGCGGTAGGCGGCCACGGGCCGGGGCGCTTCGGGCAGGTTCAGGCCCAGGTCGGCGAGCTTGGTCTCGATCATCCGGGGAGGCTATCAGCCCCCGCCCAGCCGCCCCAGCACTTCGGGTGAAGGCCCGGCCCCGGCCGGCCCGATAACCGTTGCGTGGCCGAGGTCCTCAATCAGAACGACATCGACGCCCTGCTGTCGGCCGTGGACGACCCCACCGAGGGCGCCGCCGAGGCCCAGGACGAGGGCCTGATCTTCTCCCGCCGCCGGGGCGGACGGATCTCCCCGCTCGAAGTCGAGGTCCGCGAGTACGACTTCAAACGCCCCGAGCGGGTCTCGAAGGACCAGATGCGGGCCCTCGAAGGCCTGCACGAAACCTTCAGCCGTAGCTACGGCGCCGCGTTGTCGGGCTTCCTCCGCACCATCGTCGAGGTCAAGGTCGCCCACATCGAGCAGATGACCTTTAGCGAGTTCACCCACTCGCTGCCCAACCCCACGTGCTTCAACCTGATCTCGTGCTCGCCGCTCGAAGGCCACATGTGCCTGGAGATCAGCCCGCTGATCGTCTACCCGGTGATGGACCGGCTCTTGGGCGGCTCCAACGCCGACCTGTTCATCCCGCAGCGCCCGCTGACCGCCATCGAGATGCGGCTGGTCGGCAAGATCATCCAGCGGGCCATGGACGCCCTCAGCGAGGCCTGGTCGGGCATCCTGCAGCTGGGCTTCCAGCTCGACGAGACCGAATCCAACCCCGCGCTGGTGCAGATCGTGCCGCCTAACGAGGTCGTGGTGGTCGTGAGCTTCGAGATCAAGATGGGCGGCCGGGCCGGCACCATGAGCCTGTGCGTGCCTTACAACGTGATCGAGCCCGTGGTCGACAGGCTCTCGAACCAGACCTGGGCCGCTTACAAACGCGCCAAGAAAGACGCCCGCCTGCGCGAGCAGCTCACCAACCAGCTCGAGTCGGCCCGGGTCGGCATCTCGGCGGTGCTCGCCGACACGCGTATCACCCTCGAAGACCTGCGCGGCCTCCAGATCGGCGACGTGCTGCTCACCGAGAAGCCGGCGTCGGCGCCGTTGACCCTCGAGGTCGAGGGCAAGCGCAAGTTCATCGGCAAGATCGCCCAGTACCGCGGCAACCGGGCCTTCCAGGTGCAGCGCCCGCTCAAGCCCAAAGACCGGGTCTAACCCGGCTCGCCCCCGCCAAACCGCGCTTCGGCCCGAGACCGGATCGCCGCGATCCCGCGGTCGCTCCACAGGTACTTCGGGTGCATCAACTTGGTGCCGATCGCCACCCGGTCGGCGCCGGCGTCGGCGAAACGATCGACGTCATCGGCGTCGTACACCCCCCCGCCGCCGACGAGCAGCACCGGCTCGCCCAGCCCCGTCCAACGCTTGCGCAACCAGCCGACGCACTGGAGCGACAACGGCTGCAACGGCCGCCCGCTCATCCCGCCGCCCGGCGAAGGCAGCGTGTTGCACGCGTGAAACGCCCGCACGCCCGATTCCAGCAAACGCTCGGCCATCGCTTCGTACCGCACCGGCGGGAGCTTGGCGATCAGCGGAACGCCGTGCCCGACGGCCTCCTGCACCCAGCGCAGCGCCGGCCCCACCGCCCCCACGTTCGGGCAGCTCAGGTTCAACTCGATCGCCAACGGTCGCAGCGCCGCGGCGCGACGCACCAGCCGCGGCCACTCGCCGTCCTCGAAGCCGTGCACGCTCACCACCGCCGCCGACACGTCCTTCTTGCCGGCCGCGACGGCCCGCTCAAGATACCCCATCCCAGGGTTGCGCAGGCCGATCCGGTTCACCCACGCCCCGAGCTTGCGGTAGTAGCGCACCGTCTTCGCGATCCGCCAGAGCCGGTTGGGCAAGCCGCCCCGCCGGGCGAGCGTGAACGTGCCCAGCGTCGGCGTCGTGCCCGACGGCCGCAGGTAGTTGCCGAACGGCGCCGAGACGATCACCGGCGACAAGCCTCGGGCCAACGCGTCGTGCGACATGCGGGCAAGATAGACGCGATGCCCCCGGCGCCTCCCCCCGGAACCTCCCCCACAAACGCCCCCTCCCGATCCCGGCCCGCCTGGCGGCGCCTGACCGGGCGCTGGCTCGACGCGTCGCTGGGCCCGTCGGTCGCACGCCAGCTCCAGAAGGCCCGAAGCGACGGCTGGTCGCCCGACACCCCGGCCGACTATTGCCCGCGCTGCGGCGCGTCCTCGCCGTCCGAAGCAACCGAGGCGTCGCCCCACGACGGCTGCGCCGGCTGCCGGGAGCACCCCGCCCCGCCGTGGACGCGCGTGGTCCGCCTGGGCCCCTACGAAGGCCCGCTGGGCGGCTGGGTGCGCGAGATGAAGTACCGCCGGGTCTGGTCCTGGGCCGCAGAGCTCGGCGCAATGCTCGCCGACGCCGCCCCGCCGCCAACGGCCGGGCGTGAGCACCTGGTGACGTGGGTCCCGCTGCACCGGGGCCGCCGGGTCAGGCGCGGGTTCGACCAGGCCCGCCTGCTCGCCGAAGCCGTGGCGAAGCCGCGTGGCTGGCCGGTTCTCGGGTTGTTGAAGCGGACGCGGGCAACGCCAATGCAGGCGCGCACGCTGCCGCGCAACCGAGCCCGGAACCTCGCCGGCGCCTTCGAGGCTTTGCCCATCGACCTGCGCAACACCGAGGTCCTGCTCGTGGACGACGTGCGCACCTCCGGGGCCACGCTCACGGCTGCCACGCGCCCGCTCCTGGCCCGAGGCGCCGCGTCGGTGCGCGTCGCCGTAGTCGCCGTGACCGACCTCCACGACCGCTGACCCTTGCGCGGCTCTACTCGGTCAGCCCAAGCGCCACCGCCGATGTCGCAAACCGCTCCGGCCAAGGGCAGACCGCTTCGATCCCCGGCAGGCGCAACTGGTACGCGTGCAGCAAGATTGGCCCCGGTGGATCAATGCCGTAGCTCTCGTCGCCCAAGATCGGGGCGCCGGCGTCGGCGAGCATCGCCCGGATCTGGTGCAAGAAGCCCGTGTGCAAGTCGACCTGCAACAAACCGTGGGTCTCGGTGCGCTTGAGCCATCGCCAAACCAGCGAGCATCGGCGGGCGCCGTCGGTGTTCGACTCGACCACCGAAGCAAACGCCGGGTTCGAACGCACGACCTTGAGCCACCGCACCAGTTGCCCGTCTTCGGCGTCGAACGAATCGTGCAGCCGCTTGCCACACGCGCCGGGCCGCACCACCGCGTGGTAGCGCTTGAGCACACCGTCGTCATTCTTCCCGGCCGAAACCGCTTCGCGCAGCCTCGCCCACGCGTCTTGCGTGAGCGCGAAGGCCACGCAGCCGGAGACTTCCAAGTCGAGCCGATGCACCACGCCGCTGCGCAGGCCGCCTTCCCCCACGCCAAAGACCTGCGGATAGATCTCGACGACGTCGTTGAGCAGCGTCGTGTCGTCG
>JBCCXV010000020.1:0-15757 GCA_039191195.1 Planctomycetota bacterium | reverse complement strand
TCGCCGGCAGCCGCAACGTCGCCGCCTACTGCCGCCAGCACGCCCCCGCCACCCACGTCGTCTGGACCGGCTGCGAACCGACCCCCGCCCCCGGAAGTTCACCCGCCCCCGGAAGTACCGCGCCGGACACCGCCTGCGAGCCGGGCTCTGTGAGCCCGGTCTCTCCGCCCAACCAAACCCGCAAGCCCGTCGTCGCCTGGGGCGCCACCTCCTTCACCCGCTACAACCACGAGGCCCAACTCGTCGAGCAGGCCATCGCCCAAATCGCCGCCCAACGTCCGGCCGGGCAGCGACCCGTCACCCTCCACATCTACGGCGCCCGCAAGAAACGCTACGCCGCCCCCATGGCCCAGCGCCTCCGCAACGCCGGCGCCCAGGTCCGCGTCTTCCCCATGCTCTCCTACGCCGCGTTCCTCAAACGGCTCCGCAAAGCCGCCGTCGGGCTCCAGGTCATCTCCCCCGAACACGCCTACGCCGAGGGCAAGTCCTTCGGCAAGGTCCTCGCCTACCTCGACGCCGACGCCGCCGTCGTCGCCTCGAGCGCCGTCGACCACCCCCTGTTCTTCACCCACGGCCGCAACGGCATGCTCGCCGACCCCACCCCCGAAAGCTGGGCCCACGCCATCACCCAGCTCCTCGACGACCCCGCCGCCCGCGGCCAACTCGTCGCCCAGGCCCGCCAAGACTTCGTCGCCCGCCTCACCGCCAAAGCCGCGGCCAAACAGCTCGACCGCGTGCTGCGCATAGCGCTGTAGCACCGAAGCGTTCACTGGGTCCGCAGGCGCTCCGCGTTGCATTGCCGCAGACCCGCACCCCAACCGCAGCGTTTACGGCGCCAGCCTGTCGCCGAAGACCGACCGCACATACCGTCGGAAGTTCGGGGCCACCTCGAAGTACCACCGGCCGTCGATCCGCACGAAGTGCATCAGGATCGTTTGCTCCTGACCTTCGTTGTCGAGCATCACGACTCTTGCCGTTCCCGTGCCCGCCCGCCAGCCGTCGCGCGGGCCGTCTTCCATACGCACCAGCCGAAACCAGTCCTCACCGACCTCGCGGTTGACCCGCATGTAGTCGGCATGGAACGCGGAGCCGTCGCCCACCGAGTCCAGCAGCTTGTCGAGCGTCTCCTCGGACATCTCCTCCGGGCGGACGTCTTGGTCCGGGTGGATCTGGGGCACGCCGTACTTCTCGCGCATCTCAGTGAAGCCGTCTCGGAGCGTCCGCGACTTCGCGTGAAGCGCTTTTAGTTCCTCGGGCCCCATTCCATTCTTCCTGCCCGACATATCCGACCACCCCGGCGCCCCAGAGCGCCACACCCGCAGCGATGCGATCGCCGCCGCCGCGCGCCGCGCCTCGGGCGTGTACAGCCGGACGAGCGCGTCGTAATCCTTGGCCTCGGCCGCCGCCTTCATCCCCTCGAACACCGCCGCCGGCGACTCGGCGCCCTCTTCCACCACGACCTGGGCCACCTCGCCCTCCTCCACCGCCGCCCACGCCGGCGACCCGGCCGCCAGCAACCCCGTCGCGCACGCCGCCGCCACCAACCCCGCCCGGAAGTGCCCACCGAGACGCAATCCACGCATGCCGCACCCCGCAATCGCTAGAGACCCACGAAAACCCGGGCCGACGACGACCCGGCACATCCAGCCTACCACCGCCAGGGCCGATCCCAGCCCCCGCACGCCCAACCCCTATCATCCCTCACCCATGCCCGAGCCCGCCGAGCACATCCGAAACTTCTGCATCATCGCCCACATCGACCACGGCAAGTCCACCCTCGCCGACCGCATGCTCATGGGCACCGGCGCCATGACCGACCGCACCAAGCGCGAGCAGACCCTCGACGACATGGACCTCGAACGCGAACGCGGCATCACCATCAAGGCCGCCGCCGTCTCCGTCGAGCACACCTTCAACGGCACCACGTACGAGCTCAACTTCATCGACACCCCCGGCCACGTCGACTTCCACTACGAGGTCTCCCGCGCGCTCGCCGCCTGCGAGGGCGCCATCCTCGTGGTCGACGCCACCCAGGGCGTCGAGGCCCAGACCGTCGCCAACCTCTACAAGGCCGTCGACGCCGACCTCGAGATCATCCCCGTCGTCAACAAGATCGACCTGCCCTCGGCCGAACCCGAGAAGCGCGCCGGCCAGGTCGAAGACGTCCTCGGACTCCCCGCCGAAGACTGCGTCTTCACCTCCGCCAAGACCGGCGCCGGCGTCCACGAACTCCTCGACGCCATCTGCGCACGCTTTCCCCCACCCAAGGGCGACCGCAGCGCCAAGCTCCGCGCACTCATCTTCGACGCCAAGTACGACGACTACCGCGGCGTCGTCGTCTACTTCCGCGTCGTCGACGGCCAACTCAAAAAGGGCGACCGCATCCTCATGATGGGCGCCAAGCGCACCTTCGGCGTCACCGAGCTCGGCAAGTTCCGGCCCAAGATGACCCCCACCCCCGAGCCCTTCGAGGCCGGCGACGTCGGATACCTCGTCGCCGCCATCAAGTCGCTCGACGAGGTCAACGTTGGCGACACCATCACCCTCGACACCGACCGCGCCACCGACCCCCTCCCCGGCTACGAAGAACCCCAGCCCATGGTGTTCTGCGACTTCTACCCCGCCGGCGACACCCAGTTCGACGAGCTCCGCGACGAGATCGCCAAGCTCCGCGTCAACGACGCCTCCTTCACCTACGAGCCCACCACCTCCGAAGCCCTCGGCTCCGGCTTCCGCTGCGGCTTCCTCGGCATGCTCCACATGGACATCGTCCAGGAGCGCCTCGAACGCGAAGGCGGCGTCTCCGTCGTCCAAACCGCCCCCACCGTCACCTACGAAGTGGTCCGCATCGGCAAGGGCGCCGAAATCGAAACCCTCCGCATCACCAACCCCGCCGACCTACCCGACCCCGGCACCATCAAGGCTATCCGCGAACCCATCGTCGCCGCCGAGATCATCTGCCCCAACACCGCCATCGGCGAGATCATGAAGCTCTGCGACCAGCGCCGCGGCGTCTACAAGCAGCAGAAGTTCCTCGCCGCCGACCGCCAGATCCTCGAATACGACCTCCCCCTCGCCGAAATCATCTACGACTTCTTCGACAAGCTCAAGTCCATCACCTCCGGCTACGGCACGATGGACTACCACATCACCGGCTTCAACGCCGACAACCTCGTCAAGATGGACATCCTGGTCAACGGCAACCCGGTCGAGGCGCTCTCCCTCATCGTCCACCGCACCAAAGCCGAATACCGCGGGCGACACCTGCTCAAGAAACTCAAAGAACAGATCGACAAGCACCTGTTCGAGATCCCCCTCCAGGCCGCCATCGGCGGGAAGATCATCGCCCGCGAAACCATCAAGTCCGTCGGCAAAAACGTCACCGCCAAGTGCTACGGCGGCGACGTCTCCCGCAAGCGCAAACTGCTCGAGAAACAGAAGAAGGGCAAGGAGCGCATGAAGCGCATCGGCTCGGTCGACATCCCCCAAGAAGCCTTCATGGCCGTCCTCGACACCGGCGAGTAAGCACACTTGCGAGCCGGGCACTTTGAACCCGGTCACGGCAGGACGACCTGAGTCGCCCTGGATCACACCCGCGCGATCCCACGTAGCGACGCGGCTTGCCGCGTTGTGTCCCGCCGCCGACTCACGAACGAGCCGCGACCGTGAGGGAGCGGGGCCTTCGCCAGCGGCTTTCATGCCGGCCCGATGCCCCTCCGCAGTGGCACGGGCGTCCCGCCCGTGACCCTCCGAACGAGCCGCGACCGTGAGGGAGCGGGGCCTTCGCCAGCGGCTTTCATGCCGGCCCGATGCCCCTCCGCAGTGGCACGGGCGTCCCGCCCGTGACCTGCGCATCGCCATTCTGTGAGTGAGCCCTCTCCGCGGTACAACCACACCCCATGCCCCGCCGCAGCGCCGCACTCCTGGCCCTGGTGCTCACCGCGCCGATCCCGCTAATCGGCGCGACCACGGCGATGGTCTGGTTCCCCGAATCCACCGCCGCCAAAGCCCTCTTCGCCATCGCCAAGATGATGCTGATGCTCGCGCCACTCGCCTGGCTCCTCAAAGCCGAAAAGACCAAGCCCCGCCTGCCCCGCTGGCACGGCGACCCCACCAGCACCCCCCGGAATCTCTCGGGCTTCCAGCGCTCCCGGGGGTTCCGGGGCTCCGGGATGCTCGCCGCCCACGCCACCGGCGCCGCCATCTTCATCGCCATCGCTGTCGCCTACTACGGCTTCGCCCAGCACTGGATCGACGTCGGCCCCATGCGCGAAAAGATCGTCCAGATGGGCCTCGACAACCTCTGGCTCTACCTCGCCGGCGCCCTCTACTGGTGCACCATCAACTCACTCCTCGAAGAGTACTTCTGGCGGTGGTTCATCTTCTCGCGCCTGCGCGACGTGCTGCCCAAGTCCGCACTCGGCATCACCCTCGCCGTCATCGCCTGCGGCCTGCTGTTCACCGCCCACCACGTCGTGGCCCTGAGCGTCTACTTCGACTGGACCACCACGCTCCTCGCCTCAGCCGGCGTCTTCGTCGGCGGCGTCACCTTGTCCCTCCTCTACCTCCGCTATCGCAACATCTGGGCCTGCTACGTCAGCCACGTCTACCCCGACGTCATCATCTTCTACCTCGGCTACCAACTGATCTTCACCCCCTCCCTCTAACGAAACAGCACGGCTTGCAGCGTTGCCCCTCGCATCTCGAAGGGCCTTCGCCCTCCCCTCGTTAGTATCACGAGAAGTGGAGAATCTCGCCGACGGCGGGATCCCGCCCCGGGAGTTACGCCATGCCTCAATCGCTCTATTGGCTGTGCGCGTTGCTGGCGTTGCCCAGCGTCGCCATAGCGTTAATCGCGAGCTTCCTTCTTCTATCGCATCTGCCTTGCTTGCGCTATAGCGGCGAGACGCCGTACGAGCGCAAGCGTCGACTCGCGGACAAACGCAAACTGCACCGAGAGATAAAATCCGAGTTGGGCAAGCTCGCTGATCAGCACGGCGCCGAAGCCGACGAAATCAGACGCGCTGTGAGATCCATGCAACAGATGCACGGCAGGGTTCTCATGGGTCGAATCGCCTTCACCACCATCACGCTTGTGAGCCTTGGCGTTCACTGGCAAGGCCTGCACGCGGCGCGGGCCGGAACACTGACCCCAGCACAAACAACTATCACCTGGGTCGCCGCACTGCTACCCATGACCCTCGTGATCGGGTGGGTGGTGTTGTTCCGCAAACGCCACAGAGGCTACCGCGAAGAGCTTTGCCGGGAGTCTCCCGCAGACTACGAAGAGGTCTATGGCCATGACCCGCCGTGACGCACGGCGAACCCATTTCCCCTACCGCTCCAAGAATCCTGCCGCGATCTCTTCCAGCGTTTGCCCGAGCTCCTCGCGTGCGGCCCTGGCGCCGTCGTCGTCCTCATCGCAGGCCCACACGAACCGCTCGAACGCCGTGGGCTCCTTCCGCCGGAACCACTTCCGACGGCCGTACCGAGCGATGAGCCCGCGCACCAGAAGCTCTCCCAGCAGGTAGCTGTACTTCTGGCCGTCGCCGGACTCGTAGAAGGCGTAGCCAGCCCAAAACGCTTCGAGCCCCCGCTCCCGCCAGTACGCCTGACAACCGCGGATGTCGTCCAGACGGCTCGCACCATGCTCGTAGTAGTGCGCTTCCATGTCCGACTCGAACAACTGCGCCAAACCCTCTTCCAACCACCGAGGCAACGGCACGCCGAACATCGCCAGGTGCAGCATCTCGTGCGCCACCGTCGCGTAGGCCTGCCACGTCTCGCCACGACCCCACAGCGCGATGTGCGGGTACACGCCGCCGATCATCATCCCCGCGCTGGCGCCCTGTTCTCCATCGCCCGTGAAGGCGCTGACGTACCGGTAGTAGTGATCCCGATCCGCAAAGGCGACCACCACCGCCCCCCACGGCGCCAGCTCGAACGCGCGCTCGCCCAGCATCCGCTGCAGCCGCCCGATCGACGAGGTCGCCAGCTTCGCCACCGCCACCAGCTCACGGCCGGGCAACGTCCCCAGCGCCCGCACACCCGGCGACTCCGCCAGCCCCGACGCGTCCGGCCCAAACCACGCCCCCAGCGCCGACACCCATTACCGCACCGATTGCGCGTCCGCCGGTTCCCCGGGGCCGAGCACCCCGTCCAGCACCGGCACGCCGTCCCGCTCCAAGATGAAACAGCCCCCGTCCGCCATGCCGCAAGACTACATCGCAGTCACGCCAGGCCGCCCCGCCGCGGACCCCGTCACGCTACAACCCGCCCGCGCATCCCAACCCCGCACCGATTACCGCCGCCCGCCCCCCGCTAGACTCGCCGCCCCACACGCCGGCGCCGCCCACCAACACCCACGCGCCGCCCACCCCGGCAGGCATGAACCAACGCCAACTCGTCAACCCGCTCCACGCCCGCTCGCGCCGCGCACCCTCCCCCGCCAGCCGAGACGCGCTGCCCTGGGCGCCCGCCAGCGCGACGCTCCGCGCGCCACGCGCACCCCGCCTGTCCGCCGGCCACGCCAACGAGCACCCCCGCCTCGGCGCCCTCCTGCGCGACTGCGCCGCCGGCTTCTACCAGCAGATGTACTTCCTCGGCCGAGACGTCGAGCACTGGCAGGGCAACCAGCTCAAGCGCTTCGGCTTCATCCGCACCCCCTGCCGTGGCCTCGGCGGGACCAGCTGCTACGCGCTCGAAACCGCCACATACACCATCGAGCTCCACGGCTCCTGCGCCTGCTGCTACGCCCGCGCCTCCAGCGTCGCCTTCATCCGCATCCGCTCCCGCTTCTACCACTGGCGGGCCGACCACCGCCTCGCCCCGGGCTTATGGAACGAAGACGACCTCCAAGCCCCATCTCCCTCGAAGCTCCTCCAGAGCCTCAAACCCCTGCTCCGCTGGTGGCTCGACTACGAGCGATGGATCGCCCAGCAGCACGGGCCCGCCTACCGCGACGAGTGCTTCGAAGAGTGGCGGAAGGTCAACAAACGCAAGGCCTGGCTCCCGCCCGCAGACGCCCCGCGGTGGGTCGAGCGCTTCCTCGAACTCGGCGCCGCCCACGCCCGGCCCAAGCACTTCCCGACGGCCCAAACCGCCTGGTAGACCCCCAGCCCCGGAGCACATTCTCGGGCTTTCCCCCTCGCTTCCCACGCCAATCCGACTAGCATTCGCCCCGTGGCCACCGACTTCTCCTGTGGCGTCATCCCCTACCGCCTCGGCCCCCAAGGCCGGGTCGAATTCCTCGTGGTCCAGCACCGCGGCGGGAAGCATTGGGGATTCCCCAAGGGACACCCCGAACGCGACGAGTCCGACCTCCAGGCCGCCCGCCGGGAACTCGCCGAAGAAGCCGGCCTCACCGACGTCCAGCTCATGCCCCAGCCCGCCTTCGAAGAGCGCTACGTCTTCACCGCCAAGGGCGGCGTACGCATCTCCAAAACCGTCCGCTACTTCCTGGGCCAAGTCCGCTCCGGCGAGGCCACCCGTCAGGAAGAAGAAGTCGCCGCCCTCGCCTGGGGCGACGAAGACGCCACCCGCAGCCGCCTGACCTTCGACGAAGGCCGCGAACTCCTCGCCAAGGCCGCCGCCACCCTCCGCCAGCCCGGCTTCGCGAAGCAGTAAGCGTTCGCGGTCAGCTTTCAGCCGTCAGCCTTCAGGATGCGAGCCGGGCTCTGTGAGCTCGGTCTGCTTGGTGGCACGGGCGTCCCGCCCGTGATCCTCCGAACGAGCCGCCCCCGTGACAGAGCAGCGCCTCCCCCGGCCCGCAGACCCATTGCCCGCATGGCCCTCCGCTCCGCTCTCCTCCGGCTGACCGCTGACCGCTGACCGCTGACCGCTGACCGCTGACCGCTGACCCACGCCTGCGCTTACGCCTATGCCGCTAGCGCCGGCAGGGCGGTTGCTTCCGATTAAATCGGTCAGCCAAGGCTGATAGCCAACCTCCATCCGAGAAAACCGCCCGCAGGGCTCGCCAGGGGCCTTCCTGAATCGTTCGATCCCACTCGCCGAACGACGACGGTCGTCCTTCGGCCGGATCGTTTGGGCAAACCGAGGTCAAGACCTCAACCCACCCCGACGATCTTCGGACTCGGAGCGTGTGAGTCAGGCCGTCGGCCGCAACGTTGCGGCGCCGGCGGAACGGGCGTCGGCCCCGCTCACACAACCTGCGACGAACGGGCTTGGGTGGCCCGCCGTCGGAAACCAACATCCCCTTTACGAGGAGAACTGACATGAACACCCGCCGTGCACTGGCCAAGGGCTTCACCCTGGTCGAAATCCTGATCGTCGTGGTCATCCTGGGCATCCTGGCCGCCATCGTCATCCCGCAGTTCAGCTCGGCTTCCGACGCCGCCAAGACCGGCAACCTGGAAACCCAGCTGCGCCAGCTCCGCAGCCAGATCACCCTCTACTCCAACCAGCACAACGGTGACTACCCCGACATCATCACCGACTGGACCGAGTTGACCCAGTTCACCGACATCGACGGCAACACCAACGCCACGCAGACCGCCGTCTTTGCTTACGGCCCCTACCTCATGGAGGAGCCCACCAACCCCTTCACGAACTCGTCGACCGCCGCGGCGGCCCATAACACCGCCAACGGCTGGGTCTACACCATCGCCGATGGCACCGTCCGCGCCGTCTTCGACGGCACCGCCGCCGAAGCCCAGGCCCTCGGCCTCGACACCACCAACGACGTCACCACCAACTAACCCGACGTCACCGTCTTGCAAATCCACGGCAGCCGAGGCCTAACCGCCTCGGCTGCCTTTGTTCTAGGACCTTCCTCCCCCCCGGCGGGCAATCCCCGGGGCCCCGCCAAACCCGCCCCCCATTCCCGCCGATACCCCTCCAGACGGCGTAACCCGCCGAAAGGACCCAGACCCATGCACAAGCCCGCCCCCCGCACCCACGTGGCCCTGCTCACCACCGCCTGTGCGCTGCTCGGCGCCGACGTCGCCCTCCGCGCCACCGCCCCGGGCCCCCGGCCCCAGGCCGCGCACGCCGCCGACGAAAGCAAGCCCTTCAACGCCGCAGGCCAACGCCGCGCCATGATCTCGGAACTCCAAGAGATCCGCGCCGAGGTCGCCGGCATCCGCGCCGACCTCAAGGGCGGAAACATCACCGTCAAGGTCGAAGGCCTCGAAGAGGACTAACCCGCATCGCCCGGACGCGCAGGCCGTGCGGTAAGCGCGCCCAACATCGCACGAACCGATCGAACGCGGATTGCTGGAGAACGCCATGCAACGACGACACCCACGCGCCTACACCCTCATCGAGGTGCTCATCGTCGTGGTCATCCTCGGCATCGCCGCGGCCATCGTCGTGCCCCAGATGCTCCGCGCCGGCACCCTCGGCGTCCAGGCCGCCACCCGAATCGTCGTCGCCGACATCCTCTTCGCCCAGAACGAAGCCGCCACGCGCAAAGAGACTCGCCGCGTCGTCTTCGACACCGCCAACAACAGCTACCAGATCACCGACGCGGCCGGCGCCGCCGTCGCGTCGACCCTCCAGGCCGGCGCCAACCCCGTCTACGAGGTCAGCTTCGAGAACGACGACCGCTTCGAGGGCGTCGACATCCTCGCCGCCGACTTCAACGGAACCCCCGCCCTCGAGTTCGACGACCTCGGCTCGCCTACCAGCCCCTCGGGCGGGTCCATCGACCTCCGGTTCGACCAGCAGCAATACCGCATCGCCATCGCGCCCTTCACCGGCCGCGTGACCATCGAAGAGATCGGCAACTAACCCCAGGGGAAAGGACGGAGGCAAACGTGTTGGCCAGCGCCTGGAGGCGGGCAAACGGTCCCATCGGGATCGACCTGAGCGAGGACACCGTCCGCGTCGTGCAAGTCGCACAACGCCGAGGCGGGCTGCGCCTCGTCGCCGCCGGACAAGCCACCGGGCCCGGACCCGACGGGCCCGCCGACCTCCTCGCCGACGCCGTGCGAGACGCCGTCGACCGCGCCGGCGCCCACGGCGCGGACTGCGTCGCCCTGGTCCCCACCGCACACGCCCAGGCCCGCAACCTCCGCCTCCCCGACGTGCCCGATACAGAGCTCGACGCCGCCGTCCGCTTCGAAGCCCAGTCCTCCCTCGGCGGGGGAACCGTCCAGCACTTCGACGCCGGCCGCGTCGGCGCCGGCGCCGACGCGCGACGCGAGGTCGTCGCCCTAGCCGTCCCCGACGCCCACGCCGACCGCTGGCTCCGCGCTCTGACCCTCGCCAAGCTGCGCCCCCGCGCCATCGACGCCGCACCCGCCGCCCTCGCACGCACCCTCCACGCCGCCGGCAGGCTCGACCCCGCGCCCGCCGCCGAGCCCGGCGCCGACGCCAGCCCCGCCACCGCCGGCGTACTCGAACTCGGCCGCAACTACGCCGCCGCCCACTTCGTCCAGCGCGACCGCGTCTTGTTCTCCAAGTCCCTGCCCGCGCTCGACACCCAAGACCTCGACCCCGGGCCCGCCACCCCGCTCATCCGCGAGTTCGCGCTCTGCCTGCGCTACCTCCTGGTCACCTTCCGCGGACAGCAGCCCAGCCACCTCTACGCCACCGGCGCCGCCGAAGACCGCGAGCCCTGGCTCCGCGCGCTCGCCGCCCACACCGGCCTGGACACCCAGCCCTTCGCCGGCCTCGGCCAAAACCTCGCCAACACCGGCCGAGGCTGGGACGGGGCCGCCGCCGCCCAATGGGCCCTCGCCCTCGGCGCCGCGCTGCGCCCCGCCCATCCCGTTTCGGGAGCCGCCGCATGATCCCCGGCGTCGACTTCCGGCCCCAGGCCTACGTCAAGCGACAGCGACGACGCACCCGCGCCGTCCGCATGTCGGCCGCCGCCGTCTTGGCCGCCGCCGCCGTCGCCGCCGGATGGGTCCCCTTGCGCGCCGAGGTCGACCAGCTCACCCGCGCCGCTCGCGACATCGAAACCCAACGCGACGAGCTACGCCAACGCGCCGACCGCGTCGAGGCCCTGCAGGCCCAGGCCGCCTCCTTCCGACAACGCGCTGAGACCCAGCGCAAGCTCGCCATGCCCCTCGACGCCTCGAGACTGCTGGCCACCCTCACCGGCCTCGCGCCGTCGTCCATCAAGCTCGAACAGCTCGAACTCGCTGCCGAAGTCCCCACGCCGGCCCCCGCCGACCAAGAAAACCCCGGCGGCGCCCCCGCACAACCCGAACCCCGCTACACCCTCCGCATCGACGGCGTCGCCCCCGACGACCGCACCATCATCGACCTCGTCGCCGCGATGTCCCAGCACCCCATGTTCCAAGACGTCCGCGCGCCCAGCAACCAGTTCACCGGCTACCAGGGACTCCTCGCAAGACGCTTCTCCATCGAGGCCACCGCGCCCCTCGGCAAGCCCCTGCACTTCGAGCCGCCGGCCCACACCGGCGCCCGCGCCGACGCCCAGCCGTCCCAACCCGGAGACGACCATGCGATTCGGTGAGCACGCACGCACCGCCGCCGCCGCACTCGCCGCCGCCGCCACCGTCGCCGGCGCCCTCTACGTCCCCACGCTCTGGCAGCGCGGCCAGACCCTCGCGCGCGCCGTCCAGGCCCGCGCCGAAATCCAGCTCCTGGGCCGGCCCAACATCCAGGCCGCCGAGAACGAGCTCACCCTCGCCCGCGAAGACTTCGAGTCCGAGCGCCGCCAGGTCACCCTCGGACCCTCCCCCGAGTCCGCCCTCGCCGCCCTCGCCGACGCCGCACACGCCGCAGACCTCCTCGACTACAGCGTCGCCACCCGCGCCGCCGTCGACGCGCCCCACGGCGCCCGCGCCATCCCCCTCGAGGTCGTCGCCGTCGGAGGGTTCCAGCAGGGCTTCGAGATCCTCCAGCAGATCGAAAAGGCCCCACGCCTCATCCGCGTCGACCGCCTCACCATGACCGACCTCGAGAGCGGCGCCCGGGAAGACCCGCAAGACACCGACGAGCTCTCCGCACCGCGCGTCCAAACCACGCTCCAGCTCTCCGCCTTCTTCCAGCCGGAAGGGGGCGCCCCGTGAAGCCGCGCGAACTCCTCGAATGGGTCCAGAACAGCATCGCACGCGACCGCAAGAAGTTCGTCGCCGCCGTCAGCCTCATGAGCCTCGGCCTGTTGCTCTGGGGACGCCTGATCCTCCTCGACCGCGTCCCGCGCACCGCCGTCGCCATCCCCGCCGACTTCTTCGCCAAGCTCACCCAGGTCGAACAAGACAACCGCCAGATCGAACGCCCCGAACCCGTGTTCCTGGGGGTTCTCCCCCAGCAACCCAGGCGCGACGTCTTCGCCATCGACCCCAGCCGTTACAGACCCGACCCCGCGGCCGATAACACAGAGGGACGAGGAAAGAACGGCAACTCCCGCGTCGATGACAACGCACGGCTGGAACAAGCGCGGCAAGACGTCCGCGACCTGACGCTCGAGAGCGTCATCCAAGGCCAACGACCAAGGGCCGTCCTCAACGACCGCCTGCTACGACCCGGCGAATCCATCGAAGGATTCGAGCTCATCGACATCGTCGAAGACAACGTCGTCGTCGCACGCGACGGACTCGCCTTCCGACTCCGACTCCCACGACCCCTCAACCCAAACGCCCCAGGCTCTTTGGAGTAGACCCATGACCCGCTTCCGCACCTCCACCCTGATCTCGGCGCTGGCCCTGTCCTTCCTCGCCGCCCCCAACGCCGCACCCCAGGACGCCCCCGAGGAAGTGGGACTCTTCGACGACGAAGCCGCCCAGGGCGCCGAAACCATCGAGGTCGGCGCCGCCGGCGAGATCTCCATCGACGCCTCCGACGTCGACATCACCACCGTACTCCGCGGCCTGTCCATGCAGGCCGGCAAGAACATCATGATCAGCCGCGACGTCTCCGGCTCGGTCACCTTCACCATCCGCGACGCCGACTTCTACGAAGCCCTCGAAGCCATCCTCTCCGCCAACGGCTTCCGCTACTTCGAGCAGGGCCAGTTCATCCACGTCGTCACCGAAGACGAATACCAGCAGCGCGTCGAGCAGGCCCGCGAGGTCGTCCAGCGCGTCGTACGCCTCGACTACCTCAACGCCGCCGACGCCGAGGCCTTCGTCACCCCGCTGCTCACCAGCGACATCGGCACCATCATCACCAGCGCCGAAACCGAATCCGGATTCGTCCCCGAGGCCGGCGAAGGCGGCGAAGACTCCTACGCCGGCGAAGCCCTCCTGGTCATCCGCGACTACGAAGAGGTCGTCGACCAGGTCGTCGCCACCATCGACGAGCTCGACATCCGCCCCAAGATGGTCCTCATCGAGGCCACCATCCTCCAGGCCACCCTCGCCGAGAACAACGCACTCGGCACCGACTTCGCCCTGTTCTTCGACATCAACGGCGTCGCGCAGGCCAACCCCCTCAACGTCGTCGACTCCCTCATCGGCGGCTCCGCCACCAGCCAGTCCGGCGCCATCTCCACCACCGACATCGGCAACACCAGCGGCGACGGCGGGTTCAAGGCCGGCGTCGTCGCCGGAGACGCCGCCGTCTTCGTCCGCGCACTCAACTCCATCACCAACACCACCATCGTCTCCAACCCCAAGCTCACCGTCCTCAACCGCCAACGGGGCGACATCCTCGTCGGCGAACAGCTCGGCTACATCAGCACCACCCAAACCGAAGACTCGGTCACCCAGACCGTCGAGTTCCTCGACGTCGGCACCCAGCTCTCGGTCCGACCCTTCGTCTCCGAAGACGGCGCCATCCGACTCGAGCTACGGCCCTCCGTCTCCGACGGCGCCACCCGCGAGCTCGCCGGCTTCGTCGTCGCCGACAGCTCCGTCGCCGAAATGACCACCAACGTCATCGTCCGCTCCGGGCAGACCGTCGTCCTCGGCGGGCTGTTCACCGAAGACATCCAGGTCGACCGCCGCCAAGTCCCCGGACTCGGCGACATCCCCTTCGTCGGCAACGCCTTCCGCGGACAAGACGACGACACCCGACGCTCCGAGGTCATCTTCCTCGTCAAGGCCACCATCCTCGAGAACGACGCCCTCGCCGCCCTCGGTGACGAGGCCGCCGACCAGGCACGCCTCGCCCAGATCGGCGCCGGCCAAGGCCTGCTGCCCTGGTCCCGCAAGAAGCTCGCCGGCGCCCACCTCCGCGACGCCGCCGACGCCATGCGCATGGCCGAACAAGCCACCTCTCAGGCCGAACGCGAAGACTTCGAGTCCTCCGCACGCTGGTCCGCCAACCTCGCCCTCCACCTCGAGCCCACCAGCGTCCACGGCCTGGCCATCAAGCGCGAAGTCGACGGCGGCGCCGTCCTCCTGGCCGAAGAGTCCATGCTCGACAGCGCCATCAACAAGGCCATCGCCGAAGAACTCGGCGACCTGCTCCCCGCAGAAGCGATCGACGCCCCGGCCACCGCGCCCGAAGCGAAGGCGACGCCCGCCGAGCCCCAGTCCGCCATCGCCGAAGCCCAGCCCGAGCCCGCGCCAGCCGCCGAAGCCTTCATCGAAGACATCGTCATCAACGCCGGCGAATACGCCCCCGAAGACGCCTCGACCGCCTTCGACATCCAAGCCGCCCAGCCGGCCTCCGCCGAAGCCGAAGCGATCGCCGACCCGTTCGACACGCCCGAGCCCGCCGTCTCCGACGCCGAGCCCGCCACGTTCGAGCCGACCGAGCCGACCGAGCCCGCCTTCACCGAGGCCGACGAGCCCCAGGCCTACGAAGCCGAACCGCCCGTCAACGATCCCTTCGTCGGCGCCGGATTCGAGTCCCAGTCGTCGGCGCCCACCGCGCCCGAAGACGTCGCCCTGATCGAACTCGAACAGGCCGAAGCCGAGCTCGAATCCCTCATCGAAGAGCGCCGCATCGCCGAAGCCCAGGCCGAAGCTCAAGCCGCCGAGCAGGCCGCGCAAGACCAAACCGCCTTCGCCCCCACGCAGGAGCCCGTCGGCTTCGGACAGGCCTTCGAGGGCACCAACGTCGACGCCGACGCCACCGCCGACAACGGCTTCACCGCCGCCCCCGACGCCGAGCAGGACTTCTCCGTCGTCTCCGGCGACCGCTTCGCCACCGGCGAGGCAGACCCCTTCGCCGCCCAGCCCAACACCGCATTCGAGCCCGTCGAAACCGACGACTTCGCCACCTTCGGCGCCACCGCCGACGACAACCCCGTCGCCGAGCAGACCAGCGCCGACGCCGAAGGCTTCTGGCTCTTCGACTTCGACAGCCTCGAACCCATCGGCCAGTTCCCCTGGTCCACCATCGGCGGCCAGCCCAACGACCTCGCCGACGACTCCTTCGACGCCCAAGCCCAAGACTTCTCCGACATCGAAGCCCAGGCCGAGGCCGACGCCATCGCCGGCGTCGAAGCCAAGTGAACCCCACGCACCACACCAAACCTCCCCGGCCGGGACCTCAAAAGCCCGGCCGGGTTTCCTGCCTCAAGGACGCCACGATGCGCAAGACCCTCGCCGCCGCCCTCGCCACGCCGCTGCTCCTCCTGCCCGCCGGCTGCAACTGGCAGCCCTACGACGAGCAGAAGCAAGAGGTCTCCCAGGGCTACTTCCGCGTCCGCAGCGCGCTCATGATCGAGCTCGCCCAAGGCCACTTCAACTCCGGCCAGCTCGACGAAGCCGAACGCGTCGTCTCCGACGCCGCAGAGATCGACCCCCTGTCCCCCGGCCTCCACCTCCTGGCCGGACGCATCGCCCTCGAGCGCGGACAGCTCGAACGATCGACCCACTACTTCGACATCGCCGCCGAGCTCGACGATACCGATCCCGAACCCCACTAC
>JBCCXV010000019.1:0-16123 GCA_039191195.1 Planctomycetota bacterium | reverse complement strand
TCCGGCCGCTGGGGTGGCCCGAGTAACGCTCGTGGAACTTCTGGTCCAGCTTCCGCCCGGTCACCACCACCTTCTCGGCGTTGGTCACCACCACGAAGTCGCCCACGTCCGCGTGCGGCGTGTACGTCGGCTTGTTCTTGCCCATCAGGATCATCGCGATCTCGGTGGACAGCCGACCGAGCACCTGCCCGTCGGCGTCGAGGTGGACCCACCGGCGGTCGGCGGTCGCGGCGTTGGCCAGGGTCGTTTGGCGGTTCATCGCAGGCTTCTCAACTAAGGCCGGCCGGAAACACCGGCCAAGCTCGAACATCCGTTCCCATGCACATGGCCCCAAAGGGGGCCCCGCGGCCGCGCGAACCCCGCCGGCCGAGCCGCGTACCCTACCCAAACCCGCACCCGCCGGCAACCCGCTCCCGCCCGGTTCGTTGTCCCCGCACGCCCGCCACGGTACGCTGGCCCACCCCGCGGACCCCGGCCTGCGGCCCCGAACCCCCAGAGCACCCACCCCGCCCGCGTGCGGGCTCGATCCCCGCCCCCCGAACCTCGGAGAGTCACGATGTCCGACCCCGCCTACGCCTTCGGAACCCAAGCCCTCCACGCCGGCCAGGCCGACGACCCCACCACCCACAGCCGGGCGGTGCCGATCTACGCCACCACCTCCTACAACTTCAACGACACCGACCACGCCGCGGCCCTCTTCGGCCTCCAGGAGTTCGGGAACATCTACTCCCGGCTGATGAACCCCACCGTCGACGTCCTCGAGAAGCGCCTCGCCGCCCTCGACGGCGGCGCCACCGGCCTCTGCTTCGCCTCCGGCCAGTCCGCCATCACCGCCGCCTGCCTCACCCTCGCCCACAGCGGCCAGAACTTCATCGCCAGCACCGACCTCTACGGCGGCACCTGGACCCTCTTCACCCAAACCTTCAAGCAGCTCGGCGTCGAGGTCCGCTTCTTCGACCCCGCCGAGCCCGGCAAGATCGCCGAACTCATCGACGACAACACCCGCTTCGTCTACCTCGAATCCTTGGGCAACCCCAAGAACTTCGTCCCCGACTTCGCCGGCATCTCCTCCGTCGCCCACGAGCACGGCCTGCCCGTCCTTTGCGACAACACCGTCATGACCCCCGCCCTGCTCCGCCCCATCGAGCACGGCGTCGACATCGTCATCTACTCCACCACCAAGTTCATCGGCGGACACGGCACCCACGTCGGCGGCGCCATCGTCGACTCCGGCAACTTCAAGTGGATGGACAACCCCGACAAGTGGCCCGAGTTCTGCGGGCCCTCGCCCAGCTACCACGGCGCCGTCTTCGCCAAGCACCTCGAGCCCATGGGCAACATCGCCTACAACGTCCACATCCGCACCCACTGGCTCCGCGACACCGGCGCCTGCATGTCGCCCTTCGCCGCGTTCCTCTTCCTGCAAGGCCTCGAAACCCTGCACCTCCGCATGCCCCGGCACTGCGAGAACGCACAGAAGGTCGCCGAGTTCCTCCACCAGCACGACGCCGTCGACTGGGTCAACTACCCCGGACTTCCCGGCCACAAGAGCCAAGCCCACGCCGAGAAGTACCTCACCGCCGGCTGCGGCGCGATCCTCGGCTTCGGCGTCAAGGGCGGCCTCGAGGCCGGCAAGGCCGTCGTCAACAACGCCAAGCTCTGCTCGCACCTCGCGAACGTCGGAGACGCCAAGACCCTCATCATCCACCCCGCGTCCACCACCCACAGCCAGCTCTCGCCCGAAGAGCAGGACCGCACCGGCGTGACCCCCGAGTTCGTCCGCGTGTCCGTCGGCATCGAAGACGCCCCCGACATCATCGCCGACCTCGACCAGGCCTTGAAGGCCTCCCAAGCCGTCGCGGTGTAACACGGCGCCGCCCACGTCACGTTCACAAGGTCTTCAACGCGTCCTCCCGCGCCCCAAGCACTGGAGGACGTACCCTGCGCCGGCCATGGCTACCCCCGAGCCCGCCTCTAGCCCCGCACCCACGCCCGTCAGCACCGACGACCTCCGCACCGCCGGACCCCTGCGCTACGCCCATACCGCGCGCTTCGACCGCCCGCTCGCCTTACTCCGCGGCGGAGAGCTGCCAGAAGTCGAGGTCGCCTACGAGACCTGGGGCGCCCTCAACGACGACCGCAACAACGCCGTGCTCGTCTGCCACGCGATCTCCGGCGACTCCCACGCCGCCCGCCACGACCCCGACGACGAGCCCGGCTGGTGGGACGGCCTCATCGGCCCCGGCGCCCCCATCGACACCGACCGCTTCTTCGTCGTCTGCCCCAACGTTCTCGGCGGATGCCGCGGCTCCACCGGCCCCGGCTCCACCGACCCGCGCACCGGCAAACGCTACGGGCCCGACTTCCCGGCCATCACCCTGTCCGACATCGTCGCCAGCCAGGCCCGCTTGGCCGACCACCTCGGCGTGAACCGCTGGCGCGCCGTCGTGGGAGGAAGCCTGGGCGGGCAACAGGCCCTCACCTGGGCCATCGAACACCCGGGCCGCGTCCACACTTGCGTCGTCATCGCGGCCACGCCGCGCCTCTCCAGCCAGGCGCTCGCCTTCGACGTCATCGGCCGCAACGCCATCCGACGCGACCCCGACTTTGCCGACGGCCGCTACTACGACCGCCCGGTCTCGCCCCACGTCGGCCTCGCCATCGCCCGCATGCTCGGCCATGTGACCTACCTCTCGGCCCAGGCCATGGACGCCAAGTTCGACCCCGATCGCCACGACCCCCACCACATCGAAACCGCCTTCGAAAAGCGCTTCTCCGTTGGTTCTTACCTCGCCCACCAGGGCCAGAAGTTTGTCGCGCGCTTCGACGCCAACTCCTACCTCACCCTCTCGCTCGCGATGGACCTCTTCGACCTCGGCAAGTCCGAAGCCGAGCTCCGCGACAACCTCGCAGAGTCCCAGTGCGACTGGCAGATCGTCAGCTTCTCCAGCGACTGGCTGTTCCCGCCCGAGCAGTCCCGCCGCATTGTGGATGCGCTCGCCTCCCTCGGCCGAAGCGCCAGCTACTGCGAGATCACCACCGACGCCGGCCACGACGCCTTCCTCCTGCCCCGCGAGATCGACCTCTACGGCCCGATGATCGCCGCCCGCCTGGGTGAGCCCGACGCCAGCCCCCCCGAGCTGCGCGACCAAGACCGCCGCATCCTCGACCTCATCGACCCCGGCGCCTCGGTCCTCGACCTGGGCTGCGGCTCCGGGCGCCTCCTCGCCGCCCTCCGCGATCGCGGCGACGGTCCCCTCCTGGGCGTCGAGGTCGACCAAGAGCGTCTCATCGCCGCCGCACGACGCGGCCTCGACGTCATCGACCTCGACCTCAACCACGGGCTCGACGCCTTCGGCGACCGCCAGTTCGACGCCGTCGTCCTCTCCGCCACCCTCCAGGCCGTCGACAACGTCGAAGTCCTCATGGACGCCATGCTCCGCGTCGGCCGGCGGGTCATCGTCAGCTTCCCGAACTTCGCACACAAGTCCCTGCGAAAGCAGTACTGCGCGCTCGGCCGCGTCCCCAAATCGACCCACGGCGACTACGCCTTCGACTGGTGGAACACCCCCAACCGTCGCTTCCCCACCATCCTCGACTTCGCCGAGTTCTGCGCCCACCGCGGCATCCACCAGCACCGCTGGGTCTACCTCGACACCGTCGCCGGCGAGGTCGTCCTCCAAGACCCCAACCTCAACGCCGACCTCGCCATCGTCGTCCTCAGCCGCGACGCCTGATCCCCGCCGGGCTATCCTCCCGCCCCGTCTGGAAAGGAGACCCCGTGCAGCGCTTCCAACAACGCAAAGACATCCGCGTCGGAGTCGTCGGCTACGGCGGGGCCTTCAACATGGGCCGCGCCCACCTGCGCGAGATGAAGCGCGCCGGCATGACCCCCGCCGCCGTCTGCGAGATCGACCCCGACCGCCTCGCCGTCGCCAAGGATGACTTCCCCGGCATCGAGACCTACGCCTCCCTCGGCCAGATGCTCCGCAAGTCAAGCGTCAACCTCATCACCCACATCACCCCGCACCACCTGCACTACCCCCTCGCCGCCCAGTGCCTCAAGGCCGGCAAGAGCGTCGTCACCGAAAAACCCTTCGTCCTCACCACCGCCCAGGCCACCAAGCTCATCGCCCTCGCCAAAGACAAGCGCCGCCTCGTCTCCACCTACCACAACCGACACTGGGACGGCTGGATCACCCGCGCCGTCAAGCAATGCGTCGACAAGCACGCCATCGGCGACGTCTACCGCGCCGAGGCCCACTTCGGCGGCCGACACATGCCCCCCGACTGGTGGCGCACCAGCAAGACCATGTCCGGCGGCGTGCTCTACGACTGGGGATGCCACCTGCTCGAATACATCCTCCAGGTCATCCGAGACCCCATCGTCGAGGTCTCCGGCTACGCCAAGAACGGCTACTGGCAGTCTCGCGTGCCCAAGAACTTCCCCTGGCGCAAAGACATGAACGAAGACGAGGCCACCGCCGTGGTCCGCTTCGCCGGCGGCCAGGTCGCCACCCTCCGCGTCTCCACCCTCGCCGACCCCGTCAACCCGCCCCTGGCCTTCTACGGCGCCGACGGCTCCTACACCGCCAACCACTTCTTCGGACCCAAAGACGACCCTCAAGCCTGGACCCTCCGCAAGGCCGCCCGCAGCGGCAAAGTCAAAGAGACCTCCGGCAAGCACCCCCCGTCCAAGGGCCACCTGTTCTACGAAAACGTCGCCGCCCACCTCACGGGCGAAGAAGAACTCGTCATCACCCCGCAGTGGGCGCGCAGGCCCATCCACATCCTCGAACTCGCCGGCAAGTCCGCCCAGGCCGGCCGCGCGATGAAGTCGCGCCTGCCTTAAACAGCGCCTCCGCTCACGGAGCCCCGCCGCCGATCGGCGCCACCCGGTCCGTCGGCCGGATGCGCGCCACCGGGCCCGCGCCCTCGTGCGACACCTCGCCCCGCGCCCGCACCCGATCCTCCGACACGCCCTCGGCCACAATCGCGTCCCGCACCGCCGCCGCCCGGCTCTCCGCTAAGGCCGCGTCTTCGCCCTCGCCTTCGACGCCCGGGTCCACTAGGCCCACCACCAGCAGACGCAGCGATTCGTCGGCCTTGAGCGCCTCGGCGTGATGACGCGCAACACGTATCGCCAGCGCTTCATCAACCGGCGTCGTCCCGCCGGGCTCAAACACGACCGCCTTCTTCTGCCCGGGCGTCAGAGCCGTTTGCGGCTGTTCGCCGGTATCGACACCCAGCAGGCCGGCCACGCCGGCTGCCGCGCCCAGAGCCCCTTCGCCCACCGCGCTGGCCCCGCCCGCCAACCCTTCGATCGCCCCGTCGGCCAGGCTCGCGCCCGTGTTCAGGAGCGACGCCAAAAGCGTCTCGGCCAGCATGCCAGGCAAGTCGCCCATCGACACCGACGGGTCCCGCAAGTCGAGCGCGATCGAGGTGCTCAGCCGCATCGGCCGGTCCAGCGCCGCCGCCGGGTCGAACATTTGGCGCATCACCTCCAACGAGTTGAGCATGCCCGCCGGCAGCGGGCCGTTCTCGCTGTAGGTCAGCGCCAGCTTGTGCAGCGCCGCGTCCACCGGAACCGTCGCACGGCCGTCTTCCACCTTCACGTTCACGTCCAGGTCCATCCAGCCCTTGTCGAAGCCGATCCCGGCCCACGCCAGCCCCGCCTCGCGAAACCGCGGCAACGGCAGCGCACGCACCCGCACGTCGATCCCGCAGACCGAGTCGTACAGGTCCTGCGCCAGCTCGAACGAACCATCCACCCACGCCACCCCGGCTTCGGGCAGATCGCCCATCACCTTCAGCGTCAGCGGGTCGTCGCTCGACGTCGACCACGAACCCACCGATACCGTCAGGTCCCGCACCGGCATGCCCGCGGCCTCAACCGGCACGTCCTCGCCCGCCGCGCCATCGCGCAGCATCAGCGTCTCGATGCTCACCTCCACCCCAGCCAGGTCCACCGCCAACGTCTCCGGCAGGCCCGGGATGATCAGCCGACCCGACTCGTCACGCACGATCAGCGAAGGCGTCCCCTCCGCCTGGCCCGCTTCGGTCTGTGGCTCTTGCACCGCATCCGGGTCGACCTCGGGCGGCGTCGGTAGCGTCGCCTCGGCCCGCGCGATCTCCAACACAATCTGACCCAGACCCACCGACCAGTCCGTCGTCGAAACGCCCTCGATCGGAAGCGTCAGGTTCAGGCCCTCGACCTCGGCCAGCCCGTCGCCCACCACCGCCGCCAGCCCCGTCACCTTCACCACGCCCGAAACCGTCGCCGGCGGGATCGGCCCGGGCACGCCCAGGTCCGCCGCCGCCCGCAAGCTCGATACGTCCACCGTGCCCGCGGTCACCTTCACCGGCGCCGCCGCCGCGTAACCGCCGTAGGGCGCGATCGCCAAGCCCTCGACCGACAGCGACTGCAACTCGACCGCCGGCCGGCTCGGCGCCACTTGCGCCACCAGCGCGACCTTCGCCACCTCATCGATCACCAGGTCCACCGCCGCCGCCCCGCCCCGGCGGAGGTTGAAGCCGGCAACCCGCACGTTCACGTCGCTCACCGCCGCCTTCGTCGGGGGCGTGTGCGTCCGGTCTTCCCACGTCGCCCCGGCCCCGGTCACCGTCAACTCCGCGATCGTGATGTTCGGCGGCTCACCCGGCTCCTCGTCCGACTCCGGCAGCGTTAGCAGCGAAAGCAGGTTGATCGAGCCGTCTTCCCGCATCACCGCCCGGGCGCTCGGGCCGTCCACCCGGATGTAAGACACCGTCGGCTCGCCCTTGAACACCGACCACAGGTCGAAGTCGGCCGCGAAGCCGTCCACCTTCGCGATCGGCTCGCCGGGGTCGCTCGGGTCGGTCACCACGATGCCGTCGGCCCCCGCCACGAACGTCAACGGGTTGAACCGGATCGCCTCGATCTCGATGTCGCCGGCGAAGTACTTCTTCGCCATCGGCAATCCCACGTGACGCACCACGAGCGGCACGCCGAGGAACCCAAACACCACGTACGACACCGCCAGCACCGGCAGCGCCAGCACCAACCGCCGGCCCCACCGCTTGCGCTTCTTAGGCGCACCCTTCGCAGCACTCTTGGCCGGCGCAGCCGATTCGGCCGTGGGCGCCTCGGCTTGCGGGGTCTTGCCTTGCGGGGGCTTGCCTTCCGGGGTCTCGGACGGCGACTCCGGCGCACCTGCGCCGGAAACCTGCGGCTTGTCGTCAGACATCACGTTCCTCGGGTTCGCGTCTTGGCAATCCAGATGCGCCGCAACAGCGCACAGGTCCTCAGAGCAGCGCCTTGGCCGCCGCGACCGCTGCGTCGTAGTCGGGCTCGTCCACGATCTCCGGCACCACTTGTAGGTGGCGGATCACGTTGTCAGCGTCCAGCACGAGCAGGGTCCGGGCCAGAAGCCCGTTCTCCTTGATCCGCAGCCCGTAGTCGTAGCCGAACGCGTGGTCCTTGTAGTCCGACAGACATTCGACCCGCTCGACCCCCGCCGCGCCGCACCAACGCTTCTGCGCCATCGGCAGGTCCACGCTGATCGTCAGCACCACCACCTGCTCGCCCAGGCCCGTCGCCAGCTCGTTGAACTTCCGCGTCTGGGTGTCGCACACCGGCGTGTCCAGCGACGGCACCACCGACAGCACCTTCACCTTCCCCGCGTAGTCCGCCAGCGTCTTCGGCGAAAGGTCGTTCGCCGCCAGCGTGAACGCCGGCGCCGCGTCCCCCTCCCCCAACACCGGGCCCAGGGTCGTCAGCGGGTTGCCCTTGCCGGTCAGGCGGCCGGCGTGCTCTTCAATCGTCGCGGTCATGGGGGTCTCCCTAGGGTTCCCGTAGGCCGGGAAGTATCCGGGTGGTCGTCGATACGGCCCTCGCCAATGAGGGTTCGCCACAGCATCATACGAAGCCCCGACCCGCCCTCGCCCGGCCCGCGCCGCCTTGGCACGCCCCGTTCCCGGGCGTAGCATCGAGTCCGCAAACCGTCTCAGGAGCCGGACCATGAACCCCCTGGCCGAATCCGCCGCCAATCCCAGCCGCGACCTCGCCTTCCCGTCGATCCTCGACACCGTCGGCGCCACGCCCCTGGTCCGCCTGAACCACTTGCCCCCCGAAGGCGCGCACGTCTACATGAAGTGCGAGTTCTTCAACCCCATGGCCAGCGTCAAAGACCGCATCGGTCGCGCCATGATCGAGGCCGGCGAGGCCGACGGCTCCATCACCCCCGAAACCCACATCGTCGAGCCCACCTCGGGCAACACCGGCATCGCCCTCGCCTTCGTCTGCGCCGCCAAGGGATACCGCCTGACCCTCACCATGCCCGAGTCGATGTCCGTCGAACGCCGGGCCCTGCTCCGCGCCCTCGGCGCCGAACTCGTCCTCACCCCCGCCGCCGAAGGCATGAAGGGCGCCATCGAACGCGCCGCCGCCATCGCCGCCGCAGACGAAAAGGGCTGGATGCCCCAGCAGTTCGAGAACCCCGCCAACCCCCACGTCCACCAGCAGACCACCGGCCCAGAACTCTGGCACGCCCTCGAGGGCAAGGTCGACGTCCTCGTCGCCGGCGTCGGCACCGGCGGGACCATCACCGGCGCCGGCCGATACCTCCGCGAGCACAACCCCGGCGTCAAGCTCATCGCCGTCGAACCGCAAGACTCCCCCGTCATCTCCGGCGGCTCCCCCGGACCCCACAAGATCCAGGGCATCGGCGCCGGCTTCGTCCCACGCAACCTCGACGCAGACCTCCTCGACGCCGTCGAAACCGTCACGAACGACGACGCCTTTGACTGGGCACGACGACTCGCCAGCGAAGAGGGCGTCTTCGGCGGCATCTCCTCCGGCGCCAACGCCTGCGCCGCCTCCCGCATCGCCGCACGCCCCGAGTTCAAGGGACTCAACATCGTCACCATCGGCTGCTCCTTCGGCGAGCGCTACCTCAGCACCCCGATGTTCGCCGGTCTCACCGACTGACCGGTTGACCACCGGGCCACGGCCCCGCCGCCACCCTCCACGGGACCCCCGACCTATGACCGCACCCCGCCCGCGCCGTACCGGCCTGCGGCGCACCGTCGCCTGCGCCCTGGCCACGCTCACCCCGTCCCTCGGCCCGACCTTCGCCCAGGGCGACCCGCCCGCCGCCGCCAAGCCCCAGATCACCCTCGCCGCCTGGAACATCGAGTGGCTCGGCACCCCCGACAAACGCCGCCCGCCCGGCGCCGGCCACCTCCAGCAGGTCGACCACATGGCCGCATACATGGCCGCCAGCCACGCCGACATCTTCATGCTCCAGGAAATCGCCGCCCCCTGGCTCTCGGTCGGGCCCAACGGCGAGCCCGCCACCGGCCGAGCCCCCCAGGGCGCAGGCGCCCACCTCACGCCTTTCACCAACCCGATCCTCGATGCGCTCTGCGAAGCCCTCGACGCCGAGCAGCCCGGCGCCGACTGGCGGCACCTGGTCTTCCCCGCCCGCGGACGCTCCATCGTCCACAACACCGCCGTCATGTGGAACCAGGCCGTCCTCACCCCCCAGGGCGAGCCCATGCCCCTGTTCACCGAAGAACGCACCCCCATGGTCCGCCCGCCCTGGGCCGCCGCCTTCTCCACCGGCGAAGGCAAGACCGACTTCGTCGTCGTCTCGGTCCACTTCAAGGCCGGCAACGCCAACGGCCAACGCCACGACGAAGCCCTGGCCATCCTCGCCAAGCTCGACCAGCTCGTCGAAGACGGCGACGTCGTCGTCATCGGCGACACCAACTCACGCTCCACCAACGACCCCGCCATCCGCGCCTTCAAAGACGCCGGCTGGCAAGACCTCAACGCACGCGAAACCTCCACCACCGCCGGCGGGCGCTACGGCATTGACCGCGCGCTGGTCCCCAAAGACCAACCCGAGTTCGCCGCCGCGCGCCAGCGCGTCCTCGCCACCGCCAAGGTCGGCCGACAAACCCTCCGCGGCGATGCGTTCCGCCGATACCTCTCCGACCACCTCATGATCGTCACCACCCTCCGCACCATGGACGACGACGACTAAGCCCGCGCCCAACCGCTACGCGGACCACGCCTTGACCCTCCACTGGATCGACTACGCCGTCATCGTCGCCTACCTGCTCGCCCTCCTCGGCGCGGGGCTCTGGTTCGCCAAGAAGGCCGGCCGAAGCGGAGACGACTACTTCCTCGGCGGACGCAAACTCCCCTGGTGGGCCCTGGGCGCCTCCGGCATGTCGAGCAACCTCGACGTCGCCGGAACCATGACCATCATCGCCCTCATCTACACCTACGGCCTCCAGGGCTTCTGGGTCGAGATGCGCGGCGGGGTCGTACTCCCCATCGCCGTCTTCCTCGCCTTCATGGGCAAGTGGCACCAGCGCTCCAAGGTCGTCACCACCGGCGAGTGGATGCGCCTCCGCTTCGGCGACGGGCCCCAGGGCAAGGCCGCACGCACCGCCGCCGCCGGCACCTACCTCGTGCTGTCGGTGCTCATGGTCACCTTCTTCCTCGAGGCCGCCGGCAGCTTCCTCGCCGTCTACCTGCCCTTCGACAAGACCACCTGCGCCGTCGGCATGGCCGTCGTCGCCCTCACCTACACCCTGCTCAGCGGCCTCTACGGCGTGATCTGGACCGACGTCTTCCAGGCCGTCCTCATCGGCGCCGCCGCGGTCTACCTCAGCCTCCTCGCCGCCAGCTACGTCAGCCCCGAGCTCCTGGCCCAGTGGCCCGGCGCCAACGGCAACCACGCCTGGCCCAACTTCGCCTCCGGCCTCACCGCCGACGACCCCGATACCGGCCAAGCCGTCACCCGCTACGCGCCCTTCGCGCTCTTCGTCGTCTTCTGGATGGGCAAGGGCCTGCTCGAAGGCCTCGGCGGGTCCGGCGGGTCGGCCTACATGGCCCAGCGCTTCTACGCCGCCAAAGACGAGCCCACCGTCGCCCGCCTCTGCATGCTCTGGACCGTCCTGTTCGCCTTCCGCTGGCCCATGGTCCTCGGCTTCGCCATCCTCGCCATCCACCTCGGCGTCGGCGACCAAGACCCCACCGCCATCCTCCCCGCCGTGCTCGGCAGCGACCTCATCCCACTCGGCGCCCGGGGCCTGCTCATCGCCGCCATCTTCGCCGCCTCGATGAGCACCTTCGACTCCACCATTAACGCCGGCGCCAGCTACGCCGTGCGCGACCTCTACGTGCCCCTGACCCGCGGCAAGGCCAGCGAGCGCGGCCAAGTTGTCGCCGGCTACATCAGCTCGGCTGTGATCGTCGCCTTGGGCCTGGGCGTCACCCTTGCGCTGCGCTCGGCGGGCGACGACAACAAGGTGCTCGACGTCTGGGTCGCCATCGTCGTCCAGTTCTTCCCCGCGTTCTTGGTGCCCTTCGCGCTGCGGTGGTTCTGGGCCCGGTTCACCGGGCTCGGCTTCACCATGGGCGTCGCCTTCGGATTCGCAGCCGCGGTCGCCGTCGCGCTGGCTCCGGGAGAAGCCTCCGCGCTGGGCCTGCCCGAGCAGCTGGGCTTCCTGATCCAGAACGACGCGCTGACCGACGTCGCCACGCTCGGCCTCGTCGGCCTGTGCTCCACGATCGGCTGCGCGATCGGCACCCTCGCCGCCCCGCCGGCCGACCGCGCCGTGCTCCACGCCTTCTGCCAGCAGATCCGTCCGTTCGGCCTCTGGCCGAAAGACATGCGCACCGCCGCCATGCGTTCCGAATCGCATAGCGACGTGATCCGCCTGCTCCTGGCCGTCACCTGGCAGGTCAGCACCTTCCTGCTGCCCATGACCGCCATGCTCCGCCAGTGGGACGCCGCCGCGGCCCTCGCCCTGCTCTGGCTCGTCACCGGCGTCCCGCTCCTGCGCCACGCGATGAAGCCCGCCAACTAACGGTCGCGCGGCCGCTACGCACGTGATGGCGCCCCCTACACTCCCGCCGTCGCCCCTCCCCGCAGGACACGCTCCCCATGGAATACCGCTACCTCGGCCGCACCGGCGTGCGCGTCTCCCCGCTCTGCCTCGGCTGCATGACCTTCGGCTGGAAGACCTCCGCCGACGACAGCTACGCCGTCATCGACAAGGCCATCGACGCCGGCGTCAACTTCATCGACACCGCCAACGTCTACTCCACCGGACTCTCCGAAACCGTCACCGGCGAAGCCCTCAAACGAAACGGACACCGCGACTTTGTCGTCCTCGCCACCAAGTGCCACGGCAACATGCACAAGACCGACGCGCCCGACGGCTACCAGGCCTCCGAGCAGCACGCACGACTCAACCCCAACCGCTGGGGCAACTCCCGCCGCCAGATCATCGAGCAGTGCGAAGCCTCGCTCCGCCGCCTGCAAACCGACTACATCGACCTCTACCAGATCCACCGCCCGCACCCCGACTGCGCGATCGACGAAACCCTCCGCGCCTTCGACGACCTGGTCCGCTCCGGCAAGGTCCGCTACATCGGCTGCTCCACCTTCGCCGCCTGGCAGGTCGTCGAGTCGCTCTGGGTCAGCGAGAAGCTCGCCCTCAACCGCTTCGTCACCGAGCAGCCGCCCTACCACGCGCTGGACCGCCGCATCGAACGCGAGCTTATCCCCATGGCCCAGACCTACGGCATGGCGATCCTCCCCTGGTCGCCCCTCGCCGGCGGGTTCCTTACCGGCAAGTACAAGCAGGATGCCGACGCCCCCGCCGACGCACGCATCCAGCGCGACAACCACCGGGCCGGCATGCTCGAGAACGACGCCGTCTGGCCCGCCTTAGACAAGCTCCGGGCCGCCGCCGACGCCAAGGGCGTCCCCCTCAGCCAGCTCGCGCTCGCCTGGTGCATGAACCAGCCCGGCGTCACCAGCCCCATCATCGGCCCCCGCACAATGGCCCAGCTCGAAGACAACCTCCAGGCCGCCGAGATCGAGATCACGGGCGACGACCGCGCCGCCTTCGACGCCGCCTGCCCGCCCGGCCGGGCCATCCAGCCCTACTACGAGGCCATGTTCGGCCCCCACCCCCACCGCGTTTGACCGCGGTCACTGTGCAATCACCGCTTGGTTGGCCGGTCCCTTACTCTTGGCGGGCATCGCGGCGCCAATCACGCAGCACAGATGCATCAAGATGCCTGGGATGATCACCAGCATGTAGCCGATCACCGTGAGCACAAACCACAGCACCCCGTTCACCGGCTGGCCTTTGAGCAGCTGCCCGAGGCCCGGCACGAAGAAAGAAGCCACGGCGTACACCAGCCCGCCTTTGCCCGCGTCGCCGCCGGAGACCTGCACCACCACGTTGTTGACCATCTGCTGCGCGGGCGGGGCCGGCGCGTATCCCGGAGGCGGGGATGCGTAGGCGGGCGGTGGCGACGCCGGAGACGCGGGCAAAGGCGGGCTCACGACCACGGGCTGGTTCGGGCGAAGGCTTCCATAGGGGTCGGCAGGCGGGTCCGCCAACACCACGCCGCCCGCAGAATCAACGGGCGCGTACTCCAGCGTCGATACATCGAGTCCAGATCGCTCGGCCCGGCGGAGCAATGACGCTTCGCTGCTGGCCTCCACTTCCGCCCGCACCGCTTTCCCGTCGGCCAAGCGGGTTCCCCGAATTGTGTAACGCATGAAGCCCCCTTCGCATCGAGAGATACGCGGATAGGCCAACCCAAGCGGCGCCTTCCCTCGCGTGATCCACGAAACTACGCTACGGAGTCGCCCGGTCCTAGCCCGGAACATCCCTGCGAAATCGGGGTAGCCCGGCTAGCCCACATGTGTCCCCGCGGGGCTTGACGGCCAGCGCGCATCGCCTATTGTCTCGCGATTCGCACGCGCCAGAGGCCTAGGCCGACCAGGAACTCTCCCCGGAATCCGACCCATGAAGATCGCCCTGTTCTACGGCACATGCACCGGCAAGACCGAAGCCGTCGCCGAGCAAATCCGCGACGAGCTCGGCGAAGACCTCATCGAGACCTACGAAGACGTCTCCCAGATCGAACCGGGCGACCTCGCCAACTACGACGCCCTCATCTGCGGCATCCCCACCTGGGACGTCGGCGAGCTGCAGTACGACTGGCAAGACGTCTACGACCGCCTCGACGAGGTCGACCTCAACGGCGTCAAGATCGCCATGTTCGGCACCGGCGACCAGGCCGGCTACCCCGACACCTACCAAGACGCCATCGGCATCGTCTACCTCAAAATGCTCGAGCGCGGCGCCGTGGGCAAGATCGGCTTCACCCCCGTAGACACCCACGAGTTCGAGGCCAGCAAGGGCGTCATCGACGGCCAGTTCTGTGGCCTCGCCTGCGACGACGACTGCCAACCCGAGCTCACCGAGCAGCGTGTCAAAGACTGGTGCGAGCAGCTCAAGACCGAGCTTGGCTTGGCTTCGGCCGAAGCCTGAGCGCGGATCGCGCATCACTTTTGTCGCCGCGACCGCTGTTTGGTCGAAAACTATCCAACCGCCCGGCCGCCGCCGAGCGTGGAGACGGTCCCATGCCGGACGGACCCTCAACCGCCACCCATCCCGCGGTGGCCGCCCAGCTCAAGTCGTTGCTGGACGACCTCGACCCCACCTCCCGCTGCGTCATCCTCCTGCACTACGCCGACGAACTCACCCTCGATGAGATCGCCGCGGTCGTCGAGCAAAACCCCGCCGACATCCAGCAGCAGCTCGACGCGTTCCGCGCCCGGGCCCAACAGGCCCTCGCCGGCGCCCGCCCGCCCCTCGGCTACGCGGCCTAAGCCTCCGCTTCCATACTCACGACCGCGCAAAGAACCGCCGCCCCGGGTGTTTCCCAAGGCGGCGGACCGATGCGGCGTCGTTCGTAAGCCGGATTCTGTTCCCGCGGGAGTCCCGCGGGGGCGACCATTTCTCTAGGCCCGCCGTCGCCGACGGGCTCGAGCACCCTACCCGGCCTCCACCGCCGGACCGACGGCGCCCGGCGAACCGGGCCGAGGCCTGCTTGGGCTTGCACGCGGTGAGGTTTACCCAGCCGTCGATGTCGCCACCGACGCGGTGCGCTCTTACCGCACCCTTTCACCCTTGCCTGTGCCCAGCCTCGCGGCCGTGCCATCGGCGGTTTGCTTTCTGCGGCACTGTCTCTAACCCGGTTGCCCGGGCCGGTGGGCGTTACCCACCACCGTGTCCTGCCGTGTCCGGACTTTCCTCGTGACGGCCGAAGCCGCCACGCGGCCGCCTCACCGACGCCGCACCCCAAGCATACCCGCTGGTATTGTCCCGCCCATGGCCGAACACGACGAAGACCCCCGCGGCGCCCTGGTCTGGACCGACGCCCACGCCGCGCCACTGGTCGCCGACATCGTCGAACGCTTCGGCGCCGCCGCGCCCATCCTCGGCGTCGGCGGGCCACGCTCGCGCGAGGTCGACGACCTCGCCAAGAGCCTCGGCGTCCCCCGCTACGACGACCCGCGCCACACCCTCCTCGACAAGAAGCCCGCCACCTGGCTCCTGGCCTCCACCGACCAGATCGAGCCCGAGCACCTGAGCCTCGCCGCGACCCGCGGCGTCGCCGTGCTGTCCCTGGCTCCGCTGGCGCCCGGCGCCGGGGGCGCCGCCTGCGAACTCGCCGCTTGGAAGCCCAAGCCCGCTGAGGCCCCCGCGCCCGAAGCCCGCCTCCGCATCGCGCCCGCCCTGCTCGCCGGCGACGGATACCTCGACGCCGCCGACCCCGAGCAGGCCGTCGGCCCCGCGCACTCGGTCCACGTCGAGGTCGACGCCCGCCCGCAGGACGCGCCCCTGTCCACCCTGCTGCTCGACGCCTGGGCCTCGGCCCTGCGCTTCGCCGCGCTGCCCGACGCCATCGACGCCTCCCTCGACCGCCCCCCCGCCGCCGGCGTGTCCGTCGGCCAGCTCACCGGCGCGCTCCACGCCCACGCCCGTCTCCCCGGCCGGGGCGCGGTCACCCTCGTCATCCGTGGCAACGCCCCACGCTTCGCCAGGCGCATCCGCGTCCAAGGCGGCGACGCCACCCTCGAACTCACCGACACCGGCTACGCCCTCTGGGACGCCAACGGCCAAGCCCTCGACCAAGAAACCAACCCAGAAGCCCTCGCGCATACGACCACGCGCCCGCCCGCCGAACTCATCGCCAACCAGTGGCGGCGGCTGCTCGAACGCCGGTCCAAGCCCGACCCCTACTTCGAGCCCC
>JBCCXV010000018.1:0-16438 GCA_039191195.1 Planctomycetota bacterium | reverse complement strand
TGTCGTCGAGCGACGTGAGCGCCACGGCCTCGGGCGCTGCCGCCTTCCCGGCCGTCAGCAGGTTCGCGAGATCGATCGGCCCCTCAACCAACCCGCCTTCGATACGCATGCCTGCACTCCCAGCGTGATGGACGGGATCATACCCAGCCCACGGCGCCAAGAGACGGAACGATCGCGGCAGGATTCGAACCTGCGACCTGCTGCTCCGGAGGCAGCCGCTCTATCCAGCTGAGCTACGCGATCAGGCGGGGCGGCGTTCGTTACGCCGTGACCCGGCATCTTACTTCATCATGCGGCCAGTTGCGGCCGGTCAGGGGACCGACTGCATGACCTGTGTTAGCGGCAGGAATAGCGAGATCGCGGTGATGGCCATGGCCAGCAGGGCGGCGACCAGTAGCAGGATTGCCAGCAAGGCGACGAGGCCGGGGCGGCGGCGGTAGGCGATGGCGATCGCGACGAGCGCAACGGCCAAGGCGGCCACGCCGCCGCCCGCGACGGGGCCGGAGGCTTGGATGATCCAGACGGTCAGGGTTGGGATCTCGGTGTCGAAGTCGGCGAAGATGTCGCGGAAGGACGGCACGACGAACGCCAGCGCGACGGCGAGGCTCAGCAGGGCGAACACGGCGAAGGCCACGGCGATGTAGGCGGCGATCGCGCTCAATAGCGATACGCCGGTGCGCTGGGGGCTCGGGTCGGTCGTGTCGGCCGACGTTGGTTGGGCGGGCGTGGCGTGCATGCGGCGGGCGTGGGGGGTGCTGGAGCGAGCAGCTTAAGGCGGGGGCGGGCGATGGTCGTCCTACGATGGCGTCGATGGCGCGTGGTCTGATCGACGTCGGCGAGCGGGGGCTGTGGTGCGAGCGGGGTGGTTTTCATGTCGATCCGTGGGTGCCGGTGGAGCGGGCGGTGATCACGCACGCGCACAGCGATCACGCGGTGCCGGGCTGTGGGGCGTATGTTTGCGCCACCGCGGCGGCGGGGGTGCTGCGTCGGCGAGTGCAGGCTGGGGCGCTGATCGATACACATGATTACAGTGAGGCGTGGGACGAGAGGGGAGAGGGGGTGGTGCGGGTGTCGCTGCACCCGGCGGGGCATCTGCTAGGGTCGTCTCAGGTCAGGGTCGAGGCGGCGGGGCGGGTGCAAGACGGCAGCGGTGTGACGGTGGTGAGCGGGGATTACAAGGTCGAGCCAGACCCGACGTGCGCGGCGTTCGAGCCGGTGGCGTGCGACACGTTCATCACGGAGAGCACGTTCGGTTTGCCGATCTATCGCTGGCCGGTTGCGGGCGATGTCTTCGCAGCAATGGTCGACTGGTGGCGAGGCAACGCGGCGGCGGGGCGGACGACGGTGGTGTACGCGTACGCGCTGGGCAAGGCGCAGCGGCTGCTCGCGGGGTTGCGGGCGGGGGCGGACGAAGGGCTGGGGCCGATCCTGGAGCACGGGGCGGTGCACGCGCTCACGACGGCGTATCGGGAGGCCGGGGTCGATCTGCCGGCGACGGCGCACGCGTCGGTCGAGGCGGTGCGGGCGGCCAAGAAGGCGGGGACGGGCTTGCTGGTGATCGCGCCGCCGTCGGCGAACGGGACGACGTGGGTGCGCAAGCTGCGGCCGATGAGCTCGGCGTTGGCGTCGGGGTGGATGGCGGTGCGGGGGCGGCGGCGGTTTCGGGCGGTCGATCGGGGGTTTGTGATCTCGGACCACGCGGACTGGCCGGGGCTGCTGTCGACGATCGAGCGCACGGGCGCGACGCGCGTAGGCGTCACGCACGGGTACCGCGAGGAGCTGGTGCGATACCTGCGGGAGGAGCGTGGCGTGGATGCGTACGTGGTGCCGACTCGGTACGAGGGGGACGGTGCCGGAGAAGAGCGGGTCGGTGATGCGGACGGGGCGGCGTAGCCGATGCGTCGGTTCACCGAGCTGTTCGAGCGGCTGGATGCGAGCAACGCGACCAAGGAGAAGGTCGCGGCGCTGGTCGACTACTTCGGCGGCGTCGATCCACGGAGCGGGGCGTGGGCCCTGGCGGCCCTGAGCGGGCGGAAGCTGGTGCGGGGGACGTCGTCGCGTCTGCTGCGGCGGTGGGCGGCCGAGCGGACGGGCTACCCCGATTGGCTGATCGATCGTTCTTATTCGATCGTCGGCGATTTGTCAGAAACGCTTAGTCTGATTATCGAGGATTCTGAAACATCAATCCGGGACGAGCCGCTGTGGCGTGTGATCGAGGAGCGCGTGCTGCCGCTGGGGGTGCTGCCCGAGGCGGAGCGGCGGGCGGTGGTAGAGGCGGCGTGGTCGGCGATGGATCGGCGGCAGCGGTTTGTCTATCACAAGCTGATCTCGACGGCGTTCCGCGTGGGGGTGTCGCAGAAGCTGGTGACGCGGGCGATGGCGGAGGTGGCGGGGGTCGAGCCGGCGGAGATGGCCCACCGGCTGGCGGGGGCGTGGAAGCCGACGGGGGCGTGGTTCTCGGCGTTGCTGTCGGGCGAGGGGCTGGCGGTCGACGACGGCCGGCCTTACCCGTTCTGTCTGGCGAATCCGCTGGATATGCCTGTTGAACAGCTGGGCGAGGTGGGCGACTGGCGGGTCGAGTGGAAGTGGGACGGCATCCGAGGACAGGTCGTTCGGCGTGGCGGGCGGGTGTGGGTGTGGTCGCGGGGCGAAGAGCTGGTGACTCAGGCGTTCCCGGAGATTGTCGAGGCGGTTGCTGAACTGTCCGAGGACTGTGTGCTGGACGGCGAGTTGCTGGCGTGGAGTGACGATGGGGTGGGGAGTTTTGCCGATCTGCAGACGCGGATCGGGCGCAAGCGGGTCGAGCGGACGCTGTTTGATCGGCGGTCGGTGCGATTCCTCGCGTATGACTTGCTGGAGTTAAGGGGCGAAGACCTGAGACAGGAGACGACGGATAGCCGGCGGGAACAACTTATAGGTATGTTGCAGAGTCATGTTTACGGACTCGACGGTGAGTCGGTGCTGGGGCTTTCGCCGTTGCTTGAGGCGACGAGCTGGCAAGAGGTGGCTTGTCTTAAGGACGCGGCGCGTGATCACGGCGTCGAGGGTGTGATGCTCAAGCGCGGGGACGCGGTGTACGAGGTGGGGCGGGTGCGTGGCGGATGGTTCAAGTGGAAGGTCGATCCTTACACGGTCGATGCGGTGATGGTGCAGGCCGAGCAGGGGTCGGGGCGTCGCGCGGGGCTCTTCACGGCGTACACGTTCGCGTGCTGGCGCGGCGATGAGTTGGTGCCGGTCACGCGGGCGTACTCGGGGCTGACGAACGATGAGATCGAGTCGGTGGACCGTTGGGTGCGGGGGCACACGGTGGGGCGGCACGGGCCGGTACGGGTGGTTGAGCCGACGCGGGTGTTCGAGATCGGGTTCGAGGGGATCGCGAAGAGCTCGCGGCATCGCGGCGGGGTGGCGTTGCGTTTCCCGCGGATGCTGCGGGTCCGCGACGATAAGCGAGCAAGCGAAGCGGATCGGTTGGAGACGCTGGAGGGGATGCTGCGTTGAGTGAGACGTCGGCGATTGTCGCGGCGGCGGGGGGGCTGATGCGTAGGGCGGGGTACGAGCCGGCGGGTTTTCAGGTCGAGGCGTGGCGGGCGTACGCGGAGGGGCGGTCCGGGTTGGTGCATGCGCCGACGGGGACGGGCAAGACGCTGGCGGTGTGGTTGGGGGCGGTGGCGGAGGGCGTGTTGGAAGGACGGAAGGCGGAGGGCGGAAGGGGGCAGGGAACGGCCGGGAAAAGCGAGCCGTTGCGCGCGTTGTGGGTGACGCCGTTGAAGGCGTTGGCGAACGACACGCTGCGCTCGCTGGTGCGGCCGATGGAGGCGGCGGGGCTGGTGGGCGAGGGCGGGTGGACCGCGGAGTTGCGGACGGGCGATGTGTCGTCGTCGGTGAAGAAGCGTCAGCGGGCGCAGCTGCCGACGGTGCTGGTGACGACGCCAGAGAGTTTGACGTTGCTGCTGAGCTACCCGCATGCACGGGAGCTGTTTGCGACGCTGCGGCTGGTCGTGGTGGACGAGTGGCACGAGTTGATGGGCAGCAAGCGGGGAACGCAGACGGAGCTGGCGTTGGCGCGGCTGCGGGGGTGGGGCGCGCAGCGTGGGCGTCGGCTGCGGACGTGGGGGTTGTCTGCGACCTTGGGGAATATCGATCGGGCGGCGCGGTGTCTCGTGGGCGTCGATCGGGCGGGGCGGGCGCGGCCGCACCGGGTGGTGCGGGGGCCGAGCGAGAAGGCCGTCAGGTTGGACATCCTGCTGCCCGAGTCGATCGAGCGCTTCCCGTGGGCCGGGCACATGGGGCTGACGATGGTGGGGCAGGTCGTGGACCGCATCCGATCGGCGCGCACGAGCCTGGTGTTCACCAACACGCGAGCGCAGTGCGAGCGGTGGTTCGAGGCGATCGTCAAGTTTGATCCGTCGCTTATCGGGTCGGTGGCGATCCATCACGGGTCGCTAGAGAAGGCGTTGCGGGAGCGGGTCGAGGCGATGCTGTCGGCGGGTGAGTTGTCGGCGGTGGTGTGCACGTCGAGCCTGGACCTGGGGGTTGACTTTCCGACGGTAGACCGGGTGATGCAGTTGGGCAGCCCGAAAGGCCTGGGGCGATTGATCCAGCGGGCGGGTCGGTCGGGGCACCGGCCGGGCGGGGTGAGCGAGGTGGTGTGCGTGGCGAGCCACGCGTTCGAGCTGGTGGAGTTCTCGGCGGCGCGGGCGGCGCTGGATAAGGGGCAGGTGGAGCCCAGGGAGCCGTTGGATTGCCCGCTAGACGTGCTGGCGCAGCACGTGGTGACGTGCGCGGCGGGGGGCGAGTTTGTGGCGGAGAAGCTGTTCGACGAGGTGCGGACGGCGGCGAGCTATTCGGGGCTGACCGATGAGCAGTGGGGGTGGGTGATGGACTTTGCCTCTAAGGGCGGGGCGGCGTTGGGGGCGTACCCGGAATACCATCGGATCAAGCGGCAGGCCGGGCGGTGGGGGGTGGCGTCGCCCCAGATCGAGCGGACGCATCGGATGACGATCGGAACGATCACGGGCGACGCGGTGGTGACGCTGGCGTACGGAGGTGGGCGGCGGCTGGGGACGATTGAGGAAAGTTTTGTGGCGCGGTTGCGGCCAGGTGATCGATTTGTATTTGCGGGTCGGTTGCTGGAATTTGTTCGTTTGCGGGAGATGACGGCGCAGGTGAAGCCGGCGAAGGGCAAGAAGGGGGCGGTGCCTCGGTGGGCGGGGACGCGGTTCCCGCTGAGCACGCGTCTGGCGGAGTCGGTGCTGGCGCGGTTCGGGGAGTTTGGTGAGGGCGTCGTGGCGGATGAGGCGATGGCGATGATGTCGCCGTTGCTGGAACTGCAGCGGTCGTTGTCTCGGTTGCCGAGGCGGGGGGAGCTGTTGATCGAGCGGGTGCGGCTGCGCGACGGCGATCACTTTTATCTGTACCCGTTCCTGGGTCGGCTGGTGCACGAGGGGCTGGGGGCGTTGATCAGCCATCGGCTGACGTCGGCGGCGGAGCGGTCGCTGGTGGTGAACGTGAACGATTACGGGATCGAGCTGAGCTGTCCCGAGCCGATGGACCTGGCGGACGACGAGTGGCGGGCGGTGCTGGACGAGACGGAACTGTTGGAGGACTTGCTGGCGTGCATGAACACGACGGTGCTGGCGCGGCGGGCGTTCCGCGAGGTGGCGCGGGTGGCGGGGCTGGTGGTGCCTGGTTTTCCGGGGATGCAGAAGAGCGGACGGCATCTGCAGGCGAGCAGCGAGATGTTTTTTGATGTGCTGACGGAGTTTGACCCGGAGAATCTTTTGCTTCGTCAGGCGGAGCGAGAGGTGCTGGAGCGGCAGTTGGAGGTGGAGCGGTTGCGGGGGGCGATGCGTGCGTTGGCGGGTCGGCCGTTGGTCCGGGTGGAGCTGGATCGGTTGACGCCGTTGTCGTTCCCGCTCTGGGCGGATCGGTTGCGGGCCGAGGCGATCAGCAGCGAGTCGTGGGAGGCGCGGGTGCGTCGGGCGGCGGCTGAGCTTGAGGAGTTATGAGTGAGAAGTGATGAGTTGTTGTTTTCGGGGCGGGGTTGACGGGGGTGGTGGGTTTTTGTTCAGTAGTGGGATGGGCATGGATGCGATGGTGAACGCGGAGCGGGCGGACGGGTGCGAGGTGGTGGGGTCGGTCGAGGTGGAGGTTGCTGGGCAGGTGGTGTGGTTGTTGCCTGGTCGGGCGATGTGGTGGCCGGGGGGCGGGGCGTTGGTGGTGGCGGACGTGCACGTGGGGAAGGTGGATGTGTTTCGTCGCGCGGGGCTGCCGATGCCGACGGGGGTGGCGGCGGCGGATCTTGGGCGGTTGAGCGGGTTGATCGATGGGGTGGGGGCGCGGCGGTTGGTGGTGCTGGGGGATTTGTTTCACGGCGTGGTGGGCGAGCGTGACGCGGCGCGGGCGGCGCTGGGGTCGTGGTTGGCCGAGCGGGGCGAACTGGAGGCGGTGCTGGTGCGGGGGAATCACGATCGGGCGGCGTGGCGGGTGGCGGAGGGGATGGGGATGCGGGTGGTGGCGGAGGGGGAGGCGGACGGGCCGTTTGTGTGGCGGCACGAGCCGGCGACGGACGAGCGGGGGTACGTGTGGGCGGGGCACGTGCACCCGGCGGTGGTGCTGGAGGGTTGGGGGCGGGGCCGGCGGGGGGCGGAGAAGGCGGGGTGCTTTTGGGTGGGTGAGCGGGTGGGGGTGCTGCCGGCGTTCGGGCGGTTTACTGGGACGCAGGCGATTCGGCCGGGGGTGGGGGATCGGGTGTGGGCGGCGGGGGAGGAGGCGGTGTTGCGGGTGCGGTGAGGTGAGGTGATGTCATGGCATTCCTAAACCACAGGCCGATGTGCGATGCGATTTCAGCAGGTGATGTCTCGGCTGTGGTTGATTTGCTCGAAACCGATCCCGAGCTGCTCTATACGCCGATTTTCTACAAGTGCCAATCCTTGCACATGGCTTGTTGGGGCAAGCACCTGGCCGTCGTGGATGAACTGATCCGACGGGGTGCCAACGTCGATGCGAGAGGCACCAACGGTCGTACGCCGCTGCACTTTGCGTTGGAGGATCCTGCCGGACGTGAAGATGAGGTTGCTTCGATCCTGCAGCTCTTAATCACGGCGCAAGCTGATGTCGAGGCGGTCGATGACTTCGGTCTGACACCGCTTGCGCAGTTGAGTTTCACAATGGTGCCGCCATCGCTAGGGGAGCTTGTTCGGTTGCTTCATGGATACGAGTAATGACGGGGTCGATAGGATCGCGCGGTGGCCGAGGCGTTGACGCTGACGAGTCGGGTGAGTGAGTTGTCCGGCGTGAGCGAGCGGGCGGGGGGGGCTTATGCGCGGCTGGGGGTGGTGTCGGTGTTGGACTTGCTTCGGCACTACCCGAGTCGGTACGAGCGGGAGGCGGCGGAGTCGGGGGTGGCGGGGTTGCCGGGGGATGGGGCGGTGGGCAGCGTGCGGGGGGAGGTGACGAGCTGTCAGTGGACGCGGGGGATGGGGCGTCGGCCGGGGCGGTTTGCGGCAACGCTGCGCGACGACGTGGGGGACACGTTGCGGGTGACGTGGTTCAACATGCGTTGGCTGGCGGATCGGATTCACCCGGGGGATGTGATCCGGGTGCAGGGGAAGGTGAAGCGTGGCGCGGCGGGGGGCGGGGTGTCGATGTCGCAGCCGCGGTGGGAGGCGGTGCGTGGGTCGGGTGATGCGGGCGAGGAGGGCGGGGGTGACGCGGCGAGCGAGACGAGCCGTCTGGCGGAGTTGGAGGATCGCTGGCGGTCGGTGTATCCGGCGACGGAGGGGCTGCCGAGCTGGGCGATCGAGAAGGCGGTGGGGGCGGCGCTCGAGTCGGGGGTGTTGGCGGGGATGAGCGATCCGTTGCCGGGGGCGATGCGCGAGCGGCTGGCGTTGCCTGGGTTGGCTGAGTCGTGGCGGATGATTCACCGGCCGGCGGACATGGACGAGGCGAAGGCGGCGCGGCGGCGTCTGGCGTTTAACGAGCTTTTCTTGTTGCAGCTGGGCATCGCGATGAAGCGGCGGTTCAACGCGGAGCATCTGGTGGCGCCGGCGTTGGAGCGTCACGATGCGGTGGATGCGCAGATCGCGGGGGTGTTTCCGTTTTCGTTGACGGAGGCGCAGCGGAAGGCGGTGGGGCTGATCGCCGACGACCTGGCGCGTGACCTGCCCATGAATCGGTTGTTGCAGGGGGATGTGGGGGCGGGGAAGACGGTGGTGGCATTGGACGCGATGCTGCGGGCGGTGATGGCGGGGAAGCAGGCGGCGTTGGTGGCGCCGACGGAGTTGTTGGCCGAGCAGCATTACGGGTCGATCCGCGGGATGCTGGCGGAGAGCAAGGTGAGCGTTGGTTTGGTGACGGGGGCGACGGCGCGGGAGGGGCGGGCGGATGTGTGGGGCTCAGACATCGTGGTGGGCACGCACGCGGTGCTGAATCGTGCGGAGGGTTTTCGTGATCTGGCGGTGGTGGTGATCGATGAGCAGCACCGGTTTGGGGTGGGGCAGCGTGGGGCGATGCGTGGGGTGGGCAAGCGGGACGAGCGCGGGCGGGAGGTGGTGCCGCATCACCTGGTGATGACGGCGACGCCGATCCCGCGGTCGCTGACGCTGACGGTGTTTGGTGACCTGGATGTGGCGACGATCGATCAGTTGCCGCCGGGTCGGACGCCGGTGGTGAATCGGTGGGTGGGGCGGGAGACGCGGGACGAGGTGTATGGGTATCTGCGGACGCGGCTGGAGCGTGGAGAGCAGGCGTATGTGGTGGTTCCGTTGGTGGGGGAGGGCGGGGATGATGAGTTGGGAATGATGAATGCGGAATGGCAGGGAGAGGGCCCTGCGGGTTCAACGGGGCTTGCGAGCGTTAAGGCGATGGTCAAGGAGCTGCGCGAGCGGCTGGGGCCCGAGCATCGGGTGGCGGCGGCGCACGGTCGGCTGAAGCGCACGGCGCGGGAGCGGGTGATGGACGCGTTTCGGCGGGGGGATGCGGCGGTGCTGGTGGCGACGACGGTGATCGAGGTGGGGGTGGATGTGCCGAACGCGACGGTGATGGTGATCGAGCACGCCGAGCGTTTTGGGTTGGCCCAACTGCACCAGCTGCGCGGCCGGGTCGGGCGGAACAGCGACGGCCGGCAGAGCCTGTGCGTGTTCGTCGCGGACCCGGCGACCGACGATGCGCAGCGTCGGCTGGAGGCAATCACGAGCACGACCGACGGCTTCCGCATCGCCGAGTTGGACCTGGAGATCCGCGGGACGGGCGAGCTGTTCGGCACGCGGCAGCATGGGGCGTTGCCGCTGCGGGTGGCCGAGCTGGGCAAGGACATGGACCTGCTGTCGGCGGCGAGGCGGGAGGCTCGGGACATGATCGAGGCCGACCCGGAGCTGTCGGCCGAGGAGCACGCGACGCTGCGTCGGCTGCTGATGCGGGAGTACGGGGCGACGATGGGTCTGGTGGACGTCGGCTGAAACGTAGTCTCAGCGGCCGTAGACTTCCCGCCCATGCTGGATCGATGGCGGCACCAACTGCTGGGGCGTTGGTCGCGGGTGGTGGCGTACTACCCGCGGCGTGTGCTGGCGATCGGGCTGCTGCTGGCGGTGTTGGGGGTGGTGTACTCGGCGACGCACCTGAAGTTTCAGTCCAACCGCAACGACCTGATCTCGCCGGAGCTGGACTGGAATCAGCGGTTCATCGCGTGGCAGGACCACTTTCCTGGCAATGCGGACCTGCTGGTGGTGATCGACACGCACCGCACGGACGGCGGGCCGGGCGGGGCGGACGTGTACGAGGCGGGGGACGCCGAGGGGGCTAGGCAATTGGCGGACACGCTGGGCGAGATGCTGCGGGGTTCGCCGGGGGTGAGCGATGTGTCGTGGCGGATCGACACGAGCCGGGTGTCGGGCGAGGCGATCCGGCTGCTGGACGGCGCCGCGTTCGACGAGGCGGTGGACGCGTTGGCGGCGTCGGGGCCGGTGCTGGCGTCGCCGACGGTGGTGAGCCTGCTTGACGCGGCGTCGCGCGAGGCGGGGGCGGCGCTGCGGCCGGGCGCGGGCGGGGGGGCGCCGCAGGAGACGGCCGAGCAGGTGCGCGGGCTAGCGACGCTGTTCGCGGCGATCGATGCGAGCCTGGCCGACCCCGAGCCGGTGGAGCTGGGCAACCCGTTCGCCGAGACGATGGACGAGCTGATGGGGCTGGGGGGATATCAGTATTTCGAGACGCCCAACGGGCGGCTGCTGTTCCTGCGTGTCACGCCCAAACGCCAGGCCGGCGAGGCGGGGATCCAGCCGTACGACGAGGCGATCCAGTCGGTGCGCTCGGCGATCGCCTCGGTGGAGCAGTCGCACCCGGGGTTTGACGTCGGCCTGACGGGGATCGACGTGGTCGAAGCGGACGAGACCGACGCGGCCGAGCGCGACTCGACCCGCGCGTCGATCGTGGCGGCGGTGCTGATCGCGACGCTGCTGGTGGTGGCGTTCTGGTCGTTCCGCACGCCGGCGATCTTGATGGTGTCGCTGCTCGTGGCGATGGCGTGGGCGTTCGGTTACCTGACGCTCGCGATCGGTCACCTGCAAGTGATCAGCGTCGTCTTCGCGGTGATCCTGCTGGGGCTGGGCGTCGACTTCGGCATCCACCTGCTCAGCCGGTTCGAGCGGGTGCGGCATGATCACCCGGATGGGCCGGAGGGTTTCGCGGCGACGCTGCAGGACACGCTGGAGGTCGCCGGGCCGGGCGTGGTGACGGGGGCGTTGACGACGGCGGCGGCGCTGTCGACGACGATGCTGACGGACTTCTCGGGGGTGGCGGAGATGGGGCACATCGCGGCGGTGGGGATCGTGCTTTGCCTGCTGTCGATGTTTACCGTCCTGCCGGCGTTGCTGCGGCTGCTGCGACACGCGACGGGGAAGGTCAAGCCGATGGCGTCGCGCCGGGTGCACGTTTACTCGGAGCGGTGGTCGATGGCGGCGTCGCGCCGGCCGGCGGTGACGCTGGCGGTCGTGGTGTTGCTGCTGGTGGTGGCGGGGTTCGGCGTCGCGCGCGTGCGTTACAGCTTCAATCTGGCGGACCTGATGCCGCGTGGCGTGGACAGCGTCGCGTGGGCCGAGCGGATCGAGCGTGACGGTGCGCAGTCGATTTACTTCGGCGTCAGCGTCGTCGGGGACATGGCTGAGGCGCGTGCGTTGGGCGAGAAGTATCTCGCGCTGCCGACGGTCGAGGGGCTGGGCGGCGTGGGGCTGGCGATCCCGCGAAACGAGGCGGCAAAGGTCGAGCGGTTGACGGCGTTGGGCGCGTCGCTACCGGCGGTGGACGAGCGGCGGCCGGGGGCGGTGACAGCGGATGGTGTCGCGAGTCTGCGCGAGACGCTGGGTCGGTGGGGCGGGCTGCTGACGCTGGCGAGTTTTGCGATGCCGGCCGAAGCGCGGCCGGCGCTGGCTGCGGCGCAGGCGTCGCTGGGCTCGGCGACGGCGCAGCTGGACAGCGACGACGAGGCGCTGACGATCGATCGCGCGGCCGGCCTGCGGGCGGACTACCAGGCGTGGCGGGCGGCGACGGTGCGGCGGATCGAGGAGGCGGTCGCCCCCGAGCCGATGGGTCTGGACGCGTTGCCCGAGGTGTTGACCCGGCCTTACGTGGCGACATATGGCGGGGAGCGTCGGCTGGCGCTGGAGGTGTTCCCTCGGCTGACCGAGGGGATCGAGTCGCCGCTGGACCCGCGGTTCCTCGGCGACTTCGTGAGCGACCTGCGGCTGGTCGACCCCGAGGTGACGGGCGTGATCGTGCAGGTGTACGAGTCGAACGCGCTGATCGTGCGGTCGTACGCGTGGGCGGGGGTGATGGCGCTGATCGCGGTGGCGATCATCCTGTGGATCGACTTCCGTCGGCCGGACGATGCGCTGCTGAGCATGCTGCCGACGTTCCTGGCTTTCTTGTTGACGCTGGGGGTGATGGGCTGGCTGGACGACCCGATCGACCCGGCGAACATCATCGTGCTGCCGCTGCTGTTCGGCATCGGCGTCGACGCGGGCGTGCACCTGATGCACCGCTACCGCCAGGAGCCGTCGCACCGGCCGCTCGGCCTGGCGAGCGGGACGGGCAAGGGCATCGCGCTCACGAGCTACACGACGATCATCGGGTTCGGGGCGCTGATGATCGCCAGCCACCGCGGGATCGCGGGACTGGGGTTTGTGATGTCGCTGGGCATCGCGTTCACGCTGCTGGCGTGCTGCTACGTGATCCCGGCGATCCTCGAGCTGCGGCAGCGGCACCTCGAGCGGTTGGCCGCGTCGGCGTCATCGGCCGCGGCGGGCGCGGAAGAACGCGCGCAGTAGCTCGGCCGACTCGTCGGCGAGCACGCCGGGGACGACGGCCATGCGGTGGTTGAAGCGTGGCTCATCGCAAAGCGCGTGCAGCGTGCGGGCGCAGCCCATCTTGGGGTCGTCGGCGGCGTAGACCAGTCGATCGATCCGCGCGTTGACCAGGGCGCCGGCGCACATGGGGCAGGGCTCGAGCGTGACGGCCAGCGTGTAGCCGGTGAGCCGCCAGGTGCCGAGCCGGCGGGCGGCGTCGCGGAGGGCGATGATCTCGGCGTGGGCCGTGGGGTCCTGGTCGAGCTCGCGGCGGTTGTGGGCCTCGGCAAGCGGCTCGACGGGCATCTCGCCGCCGTCGGCCGGGGCCGGCGTGGGGTAGACGATGGCCGCGACGGGGACCTCGCCGAGCTCGGCGGCGCGCTCGGCCAGCGCGAGGGCTCGGCGCATCATGGCCAGGTCGCGTTCGGTGACGGCGTCCGAGTTGGCCGAGGAGGCGGGCATGCGGGCAGGGTAGTGCGGTAGGTTGGCGGGATGCGTGTGCTCGTGGCGCCCGACAGCTTCAAGGGCTCGATGACGGCGGCCGAGGCGGCGGCGGGGATTGATCGCGGGTTGCGTGCGTCGTCGCGCGGTCGCGAGGTCGAGATCGACCCGTGCCCGATCGCGGATGGCGGCGAGGGGACGCTCGACACGCTGCTGGCGGCCGACCCGACGGGCGAGGTGCGCGAGGTCGAGGTGACGGGGCCGTTGGGCGAGCGGCGCGTGGCGCGGTGGGGGTCGCTGGCGGGCGGGACGGTGGGGGTGGTCGAGCTGGCCGAGGCGGCGGGGCTGACGCTCGTGCACGCGTCGCGGCGTGATCCCACGATGACGACCACGCGCGGGGTGGGCGAGTTGATCGCGGCGGCGATCGAGGATGGTGTTGAGCGCGTCGTGCTCGGGCTCGGCGGCAGCGCGACGAACGACGGTGGCGCGGGGGCGGCCCAGGTGTTGGGCGTGACGTTCCATCGGGCCGACGGGTCGGCGATCGATGAGCCGATGCGCGGCGGGTTGCACGACGAGGTCGCGACCGTCGATGGGGCGGCGTTGCATCCGGCGCTGCGCGACGGGCGCGTGACGCTCGAGGCGGCGTGCGACGTGACCAACCCGCTGTGCGGGTCGAACGGCGCGGCGGCGGTGTACGGCCCGCAGAAGGGCGCGACGCCGGCACAGGTCGCGGCGCTCGACGCGGGGCTGGCGCGGCTCGCGGAGGTGGTCGGTGTGTCGGGCGCGTTTGCCGGCGCGGGCGCGGCCGGGGGGTTTGGTTACGGCGCGGTGGCGTTGCTGGGTGGGCGCTTGCGGCCGGGGATCGAGCTGGTGCTCGAGGCGGTCGGGTTTGAGCGGCGGGTCGCGGCGGCGGACGTGGTGATCACGGGAGAAGGGCGACTGGACGGGCAGTCGCTGTCGGGCAAGGCGGCGGCGGGCGTGGCGGGGATGGCGCAGCGGGCGGGTCGGCCGTGCGTGGCGTTCGCCGGCTCGGTGGCCGCGGATCGGGCGGCGCTCGAGGGGGTGGGCATCACCGAGACGGTGTCGATCGGCGACGGTTTGAGCGTGGCCGAGGCGATGCGTCGCGGGCCCGAGCTGATCGAGCGGGCCGCGACGTTGTGGGCCGACCGGGCGCTGACGGGCGGTTGATAAGCTCCGGGCATGGGCATGACCACCGGGCGAGTCGTGATCGCGGTGCTGCTGCTGTTGGTGGTGGGGGTGCCGTTGTTGTTGCAGCTCGGGTCGGGCGACGGGGCGTCGCCGCACGCGTCGGGCGCGGCCGAGCGGCTGATCGTCCGCACGCCGCACAACGAGCAGATCCGTCACGAGTTTGCCGCGGGGTTCAACCGATGGCGGGCCGAGCAGGGCCTGTCGCCGGTCGCGATCGATTGGCGGACGGGCGGCACGAGCGACCTGCGCAAGCAGACGCTGGCCGAGTACGAGGTGCTGGCGTCGAGCGACGCGCTCGACGAGGGCGTGGGGATCGACCTGTTCTTCGGCGGCGGCGACTACGACCACGGTAAGCTCGCGTCCGGCGTAACGGTTGGCGACGGCAAGCAACCGGTGAGCGTGCGGCCCGACCTCGACCCGGCGTTGCTGGATGCGGCGTTCCCCAGCCGGACGATCGGCGGCGAGCCGCTGGTTCATCCCGACGGGCTGTGGGTCGGTACGGCGTTGTCGAGCTTCGGCATCGTGTTCAACCGTGATGTCGTCGAGATGCTCGGCGCCCAGGAGCCGGCGGACTGGTCGGACCTGGCCGATCCGCGGCTGGCGGGGTGGGTGGCGTTGTCCGACCCGGCTCACTCGGGGTCGATCGCCCAGACGTACAACGTGATCCTGCGTCGCATGGGGTGGGAGCGGGGGTGGGAGGTGCTGCGGGAGAGCTTTGCCAACGCGCGGTACTTCGCGGCGAGCTCGACGAAGGTGCCGGTCGACGCGTCGGCGGGTGAGGCGGCGGCGGGCATGTGCATCGATTTTTACGGCCGATACCAGGCCGGGGCGATCGGCGGCGATCGGGTGGGTTACGCCGATCCGTCGCGTGCCGGGGTGGACGGCGCCTCGGTGAGCACGACGGTGACGACCGCCGACCCGATCAGCCTGCTGCGCGGGGCGCCGCACCGCGAGCTGGCCGAGCAGTTCATCGCGTGGGTGATCTCGCCCGAGGCGCAGAACCTGTGGCAGCGCAAGCTCGGTGAGGCGGGTGGGCCGACGCGGTTCGAGCTGCGCCGCCAGCCGGTGCGGGCCGACGTGTACACCGCGGCCAACCGCGCGACCTGGACCGACCCCGAGATCGACCCCTTCGGCATCGCGTCGCCGCTGCCCGCCGGCACGCCGAACTACTTCGGCGTCGTCGCGACGCTGACGCAGGCGATGGGCATGGACGTGCACGACGACCTCAAGGCGGCCTGGCTGTCCCTGCGTGACGGTGCGTGGTCGGAGGCCGAGTACGCCGAGGCGTATGCGCTGCTGCACGCGATGCCGGCCGAGCTGTCGATCGATTGGCCGGTCGGCCTGCAGCAGACGTGGGCCGAGGTGCTGGCCTCGGACGACCACCCGCGGCGGGACGAGGTGGTCGGCACGCTGGACGGGTTCATGGACTCGATCTTCGCTCGCTGGTCGACGAGCCAGGGCCGGATCGACGACCGGCTGGCGTGGACGCTGTTCTTCCGTGAGAACTACCGAGCGGTGGCCAGCGGCGACATCGACCGGGTGATGCAGCGCAGCGACGCGATCCGCTCGCGGGGCGCGACGCTGGGTGGGGCGCCGGTGATGGCGCCCGGCGACGCGGCGACGGCGAGCGCGGGCTGAGCGGGTTGCGCGTCCTGCTGACCAACGACGACGGCATCGACGCCCCGGGCATCGGCGCGCTGTACGCCGCGCTGCGGGGGCTGGGCGAGGTGACGGTCGTTGCGCCGGCCGAGGTGCAGTCGGCGATGAGCCACGCGGTGACGTTTCACCGCCCGGTCGAGGTGCACCGCCGTCGTGTCGACCTCGACGGTCTGTCGGGCGGGTCGGTCGATGCGTTCGAGGGCTACGCGGTCGACGGCAAGCCGGCCGACTGCGTCAAGCTCGCGCTCGAGCACCTGCTCGACGGGCATCGGCCCGACCTGGTGGTGAGCGGGATGAACGCGGGGGCGAACGTCGGGCTGAACGTGCTGTACTCGGGGACGGTGGCGGCGGCGGTGGAGGCGGCGTTCATCGGTGTGCCGGCGATCGCCGTGAGCCTGCACCTGGGCGACAAGCAGACGATCAAGTGGCGCCGCGCCGCCGAGCACGCCCGCACCGCGATCGACCACGTCCTGGCTGGCCCGATGCACGGGCACACGGCGATCAACATCAACGTCCCAATCCTCGATCGGCGGGACGTGCCCGAGGGGATCGTTGCCGTGCCGGTCGACACGGGCCCGACGCTCACGACCTACGCCGTCTCGCGGCACGAGAGCGGCCGGATGCGTTATCAGGTCAACAACAGCCTGAGCTTCAAGCAGGTCGAGCCCGACACCGACGTGCACGCGCTCTTCGGCGGGTACACCACGATCACGCCGCTGCAGTTCGACCTCACGGGGCACGGCCGGCTGGATCTGTGGCGGGACCACCTCGATGGCCGCGTCTGACGCCAACAC
>JBCCXV010000017.1:0-16464 GCA_039191195.1 Planctomycetota bacterium | reverse complement strand
TGACCGCCGATTACCAGGGCCCGGCCCGGGGCGCGGTGATCGAGGCCGAGATGCAGCCCGGTCGCGGCTCGGTGGCCCGGGTGCTGGTGCAAGAAGGCCAGGTGAAGGTGGGCGACTTCGTGGTGGCCGGGCGCGCCTTTGGGCGTGTGCGTGACATGACCGACGACCGTGGGCGGAAGGTCGATGAGGCCGGCCCGGCGACGCCGGTGGAGATGTCGGGCCTCGACGAGATCCCAGACGCCGGCGACCGTTTCTACGCCGTGGACTCGCTGCGGAAGGCCGAAGACGTGGCGACGCAGTATCGGGACGACGAGCGTCAGCAGATGCTGGCGACGCGGACGAAGGTGACGCTGGACAACTTCGCCGCGACGATCCAGGCCGGCAAGGTGCAAGAACTGCGCGTGGTGCTCAAGGCCGACGTGCAGGGGTCTGTGGAGACCCTGCGTGCGGCGTTGGAAGAGCTGGGCAACCAGGAAGTGGCCGTGCGTGTGCTTCACGCGGCGGTGGGCGGGATCACCGAGTCGGACCTGGACCTGGCGGACGCGTCGGACGCCATCGTGATCGGGTTCCAGGTGACGGCGACGCCGGCGATCCGCGAGATGGCGGACCAGCGTTCGGTGGACCTGCGTTTCTACCGCGTGATCTACGACCTGGTGGACGACGTGAAGGCCGGCCTGGAAGGCATGCTGGCGCCGGACCAGCGCGAGGAAGAGGTCGGCCGGGCGCAGGTCAAGGCGATGTTCAAGATCAGCAAGGTCGGCGCGATCGCCGGCTGCCTGGTGACCGACGGCGCCGTGCGCAACCAGGACGACGTGAAGGTGCGTGTGTCGCGTGACGGGGTGGTGGTGACCGACGAGCGTTCGGTCGCTTCGCTGCGTCGGGTGAAGGACGAGGTCAAGGAAGTCCGGGTGGGCACCGAGTGCGGCATCCGGATCGACGGGTACGACGACGTGAAGCCCGGCGACGAGATCCTGTTCTACCGCACGGTGGAGGTGGCGCGCAAGCTCGAGGCCTGACCGGCCCGGGCGCGCCCGAGGGCCGCGATGTCGCACCGCCGACTCCAGATCGAATCGCTGCTGCGCAAGGCGATTGCGCAGGTATTGCAGCGTCAGCTGAGCGACCCGCGCATCCAGGGGATGGTGTCGGTGACCGAGGTGGACGTCTCGCCGGACCTGCGCAACGCGATCGTGCGGGTGTCGATCCTGCCGGAGAAGTTCGAGGCCCGGACGATCCAGGGCCTGCGGGACGCGGCGCCGTACATCCACGGCAAGCTCAAAGGGTTGGTTTCGCTGCGGATCGTGCCGCACTTGGACTTCCGTCTCGATCCGACGATCAAGAAAGAGTCGGCGGTGCTCGACGCGATCAACCAGGCGATGGAGCGGACCGGTCCGGACGCGTCGGAGTTGGAGGACGCGCCGGGCGTGACGGATGCCGACGACCTGCCCGACGACGCGGGCCCGGTGCGCGACTGGGCCGTGGAAACGGAGATCGCCGAAGGCCCGACGTCGGCCGAGGCGCCGCCTGCGCGGCCGGCGAGGCCTGCGCGGCCTGGCTCCGAGGCCGATTGACGCCGTCTCGCTAGACTCCGTGCCCCCCTTTTGGAACCCCCCGTGGCGAAAGAGACCGCCGAATCCAAAGCGTTGGCCGCCCTGCTCAAGAAGCTTCTGGGCGCGGCCAAGGGCCAGCCGCCCGACCGCCGGGAACCGATCGAGCAGCTGGTGCTGTCGATGCTGCAATGGGAGTCGACGCGCAAGCAGGCCGAGGCGGCGTACGACGCCTGGCTGGCGGGCGTGTCGGACCTCAACGAGCTGCGCGTGAGCTTCGACCACGAGCTGATCGAGGTGTTGGGCGAGGACTACCCCCGCGGGCCCGAGCGTGTCCGGCGGATGCGCGAGTCGATGCACGAGGTGTTCATCCGCGAGTACGACTGGCGGATGGCGAGCTTGGACGAGCGCAACAAGCGCGACCAGCGCGAGTACCTCGACACCCTGCCGGGCCTGCCCCCCTACGCGGCGGCGGGCGTGATGCTGCTGAGCCTGGGCGGGCACGCGTTGCCGGTCGACGGCAAGCTGCGCCGGCTGCTCGAAGCCGAGGGCGCCCTGCCGGAGGGCCTAAGCGACGGCGAAGCCGAGAGCTGGCTGCTGCGTCAGATCAAGGCCGGCGAAGCGCTGTCGGCGCACCACGCGCTGCAGTGCTGGGCCGACGGGCGTAAGGACAAGGGCGATGCCGAAGGCCCGGCGTCGAGTCCGGGCGTGGCGCTGCGCACCGGGGCCGATCCGGAGCCGGAGCCCGAGCCGGAACCCGCGCCCAAGCCCAAGAAGAAGGCCCCGGCCAAGTCCACCAAGAAAAAGGCCCCGGCCAAGAGCACGGCCAAGGCCGCGGCGGGTCAGGGCGGCGCCACGCGCAAGCGCGTGAGCAAGAAGAAGTAGCCAGCGGAGACACGCGATGAGCCCCACGCGCCACGACGCGCTCCGACTGGGCGTGCCCAAAGGGTCGCTGCAGGAACCGACGATCGACCTGTTCCGCCGGGCCGGCTATGACATCTCGGTGCGATCGCGTTCGTACGAGCCGGACATCGACGTGGAGGGGGTGTCGTGCGTGATGTTCCGCGCCCAGGAGATGGCCCGGTACGTCGCCGACGGCGTGATCGACGTGGGCATCACCGGGCGTGACTGGATCGAGGAGACCGGCGCCGACGTGCACGAGGTGTGCGAGCTTTCGTACTCGCGCGCCACGGATAACCCGGTACGGTGGGTGCTCGCGGTGCCGGAGGAGTCGCCGGTGCAGGGGCCGAAGGACCTCGAGGGCGGCCTGATCGCGACCGAGCTGCTGTCGTACACCGAGCGTTACTTCGCCAAGCACGGCGTGAAGGCGCGGGTCGAGTTTTCCTGGGGGGCGACCGAGGTCAAGGCCCGGCTGGTCGACGCGATCGTCGACGTGACCGAGACCGGCTCGTCGCTGCGGGCCAACAAGCTGCGGATCGTCGACACGCTGATGACCAGCACGACGCGTCTGGTGTGCAACCACGAGGCCTGGGCCGACGCCGGCAAGCGCCGGTGGATCGAAGACCTGGCGACGCTGCTGCGCGGCGCGATCGCGGCGCGCAGCCGTGTGGGCCTCAAGATGAACGTGGCCGAGGCGGACAAGGACGCGGTGCTGTCGATCCTGGGCGAGGGGTTGCCCGAGTCTCAGTCGCCGACGGTGAACGCGCTGCACAAGCCGGGCTGGTACGCGGTGGAGGTGGTGCTGGAAGCCCGGGTGGAGCGGGAGTTGCTGCCGCGTCTGCGGCGGGCCGGCGCCTCGGCGCTGTTCACCTACCCGCTGAACAAAGTGATCCCGTAGCCGCGGCGGATCGCCGGCGGCGGTCCGCGTAGACTCGGGCGCCCGTGCGGCGAGCCTCCCCCCTCATCTCGACCCTTGTTTGGCGACGTACGGCTCTCGTGGCGTCGCTGGGCGTTGCTTGTAGCGCGGGCTGCGCGCCGGCGGGTCCGGTTGGGCCGGAAGCGGGGCCGCGTGCGGCGCGCGTGGGCGCCGCAGAGGTCTCTGCGGATCGCCTGGCGAACCGGCCGGTGGACGCCCCCGCTCCGCCGGGCTTGCCGTCGGCCCGGGTGTCTCCACTCGAGGGCGAGGCGCTTGCGCGCGCCCAACGGCCCTGGCCGGAGGTGCTGGCGTCGCTCGAGACGCCGGCGTGGTTGCTGGACGTGGACGCCGCGGTCGCGGCGGGGCCCTGGGCGGAAGACGCGAGCGACGAACAAGCGTCCGAGGGCGTGGGTGGGGGTGCGGGCGACCCGCCGATCCGGTTGCAGTTGGCGTACGCCCGGGCCCTGCTCGAAGCGGAGGACCAGCAACGGTTCAACGCGATCCGGCGGCTGCTGTGGATCGACCGGCAGGAGCCCAACCGCTCGGAGGTGGTCGCGCGGCTGGGGCGGCTGTACTTGGAGTCGGGCAACCTGACGCAAGCGATCCTGTATCTGCGTCGCGCCCTCGCGGCGGACCCGTTCGACGCCGACCGTTACTTCCTGTTGGGCCAAGCCGAGGCCCGCCGTGGCAACACGGGGCTATCGATGCAGCTGTACAGCCGTATCGAGGGGCGTATCGCCAGTGCGAGCGAGTCGGTTTTGCGGCCGTTGGCCGACTACCACTTGGCGGTTTCGGCCGAGCAAGCCGGCTATGCCGTGGCGGCGCAGGAGTCGTATCGGCGGTTCCTCAGCCAGGACCCGGCGATGCTGGCCAACGACGCGCGCGGGCGGATGTTCTTGTTCCTGCGGTCGCGGAGCCCGCAGGTGCTGATGGCGATGGGCGACCTGCGTCACCGGCTGAACGACCCGCACGGCGCGCTGGCGATGTACCACGCGTCGGTCGAGGCGGGGGCGGTGCAGCCGCCGGAGTCGCGGGCGACGCGTTTGGTGTACACGCACCTGCGGATCGGGAATCTTGCCGCGGCGCACACGCGGACGGTGGAGGCGTTGGCGGCCTGGCCGGATGCGCCGGCGACGGCAGAGCTGGCGGCGTATGTCGCGCGGTGGAGCCCCGAGCCGTTGGACCTGGCCCGTCGGATCCGAGACCGGTTCGCCGATCTGGAGCCAGGGCCCTGGGCCGTGGCGGTGGCCGCGGCGCTGCCGGCGGGCGAAGCGGTGGGCCTGCTCGAGCGTCGGCTGGAGACGGCGCCGGACGATGCGGCGGCGTTCCAAGCCTTCGCCGAGGCGGTCTTCGCGCGCGACGGCGGGCTCGACGCGGCTTCGGCCGGGAAGCTCGAAGCGCGTGCGCGGCAGCGGATCACGGCGTCGCCCGACGCGGCCCCGGCCGTGCGCGACGCGTTGCTGTCGGCGGCGGCGCGGGCCGGCGTGCTCGAGGATTGGGCGGCGCGGTTGACCGCGCTTGCGGGCGAGAACGAGCAGGCGTTGACCTGGGCGCTGGCGGGCGCGGCCTCGGAGCGGTTGGGCGACAGCGCGGCCGCAGAAGCCTCTTATGCGCGTGCGATGGACGGGGCGCCGGGGCTTGCGTTCGTGCGGACGGCTTGGATCGATCTTGCGCTCGGGCGTTACGACGTCGACGCGGCGCGGCGCCGGCTGGGCCCGTGGGCTGACGCGACCCACGCCGACGCGCTGCAGGCCCGGGTGCGGGTGCTGTGGGTGGCCGGCGAAGAAGAGGCGGCGCTCGACCTGCTGGCGGAACAGGTAGACGAAGGCGTCTCGCCGGTCGATCTGGTGCTGCTCAAGGGCCGGGTGTTGTCGGAGCTGGGCCACACCGATCGTGCGTTAAACACGGCCGAGGCGCTGACCCGCCGATCGCCGAGCAGCGAGGCGGCGCACGTGCTGCTGTTCGATGTGCTGCGACAGCGCAACGACGCCCGCGACGCGCCGCGGGTTCGGCGTGCGTACCTGTTCTTGCGGGAGTCGCTGCCGGAGTCTGCGGTGACTCGGCGGATCACGGCACGGGTGCTGATCGAGACGCAGCGTTACGAGCAGGCCGAGGCGCTGCTGGAGGCGCTGGACCGCGAGGCTTCGCCGGAGGACGCCGAGCGTTTGGCGGTGCTGCGGCTGCTGCTGGCGCTGGGACAGTCCGACGACGAAGGCACGCGGCGGTGGTTCGACCGCGTGGCGGCGGCCGATCGGTACGACGCCCAGGCGATGCTGCTGGCGGCGCGGCGGTTCACGGCGTTGCGCGACGGCGGGCGGCTGCTGGTTGCCGAAGGCGCGCTGCTGGAGCCGATGGCGAGCACGCCGCGTCGCGCAAGCAACTACGCGTCCAACCTTCTGGCGCAAGGGCGTTACGCCGAGGCGCTGGGGCGGGTGGACCGCGCATTGGATCAGCTGTCGGATCAAGATGTCGTGGGCAACCAACGTCAACGCGCGGTGCTGGTGCGCCTGCGGGGCTTGGCGCTAGCGCGGCTCGATCGGGCCGACGAAGGCTGGGCGGCCTACACCGGCTGGCGCGATGGCCTGAGCGCATCCAACCGGCTGCGTATGGCGGACGAGCTAGCACAGGTGGGCTCGGATGTCGCCGAGGCCTGCGGGCGCTCGGAAGAGGCCGCGCGGATCATGCTGGGCCTGCTCAACACGGCCGGCCCGGGGGCGCAGGCGGACTTTGTCAAGAACAACGTCGCGTACCGGCTGGCGCGGAGCGGGGTGTACCTGGCCGTCGCCGAGCGGCTGGTGCGTGAGTCGCTGGAGGCCCGGCCGGACAAGCCGGAAGACCTCGACACGCTCGGCTGGGTGCTCTACAAGCAGGGCGCGTATGCGGAGTCGGTGGAGAAGCTGCGGGCGTCGATGTCGCGCATCGATCCGGCGCTCATGAACGAGGCCGACGCCGAGGTCACGCTGGCCGTCGTGGGCGATCACTTGGGCGATGCGCTCTACCGGCTGGGGGACGTCGCGGGGGCCGAGCAAGCCTGGCGCGACGCGGCCGAGCGGACGCCGTTGGGCACCAACACGGTGAGCCAGATGGACACCTGGGGGCTGGACGAGAGGGTGCGTGCGAAGCTCGCGGCGGTGGCGTCGGGCCAGGCGCCGCCGGTGGCGGAGGTGATCGGCCCGCCGGGCCCGGATGAGCCGACGCTGGAGGCGTTGCTGAGCGAGTTGGCGGGCGGGGACGCTGGGGGCGAGGAAGACCCGAGGCCGCCGCTGCAACCCCAGTAATCGCGGGTGTTTCTGGTCGGCACGCGCGGCTCGGGCGGGCCAGCCAAGCGGGGCGTTGGGTGCTAGAATGGGGGATTGCTCCCGGGGCTCCCTCGGGCCCCGTTTCCTCCGATTTTGCGACGCCCATGACGGACACTTCGACCCCGCCGCCCGACGTTCCCGCCGGCGACGACTATTCGGAGTCGTCGATCTCGGTCCTCGAAGGGCTCGAGGCGGTGCGCAAGCGGCCGGCGATGTACGTGGGCGGGACCGACGCCCGCGGGCTGCACCACCTGGTGTGGGAGGTGGTGGACAACGCCATCGACGAAGCCCTGGCCGGCCATTGCTCGGAGATCTCGGTCACGATCGACCCGGACGAGACGGTCACCGTGCTGGACGACGGCCGGGGCATCCCGGTGGGCCCGTACCAGCACACGAACCCGAAGCTCAACGGGCGGCCGACGGTCGAGATCGTGATGACGATCCTGCACGCGGGCGGCAAGTTCGACTCGAACTCCTACAAGGTGTCCGGCGGGTTGCACGGCGTGGGCGTGTCTTGCGTGAACGCGCTGGCCGAGAAGCTGACCGTCGAAGTCGCCCGCGGCGGCGACTTGCACCAGATGAGCTTCTCGCGCGGCGACGTGGTACAGGAGCTGGACGTCGTCGGGCGTGTGCAGCGCACCGGCACGAAGATCGCCTGGCGGCCCGACCGCGAGATCTTCGGCGACCTGCGGCACAGCTACGACACGATCGCCAACCGTCTGCGCGAGCGGGCGTACCTCAACCCCGGCCTGACGATCCGGGTGGAAGACCTGCGGCCCGCCGACCCCGACGCCGGCCTCCCCGGGCCGAAGTCGGAGACGTTCCGGTTTGACGACGGGCTGATCGAGATGGTGCGTCACCTTTCGGCGGGCAAGTCGGCGGTGACCGACCCGTTCGCGGTGTCGCACGCGACGCCGGACGGGGCGCTGTCGGTCGACACGGCGTTGCAGTATGTCGACGCGTACAGCGAGACGCTGGTGAGCTTCGCCAACAACATCAGCACGGCCGACGGCGGGACGCACCTGTCGGGCTTCAAGACGGCCCTGACGCGCACGCTCAACAGCTACGCCAAGAGCGCGGGCGTGCTCAAGGGCTCGGGCCCGGCGCCGACCGGCGACGACTGGCGCGAGGGCTTGGTCGCCGTGGTGAGCGTGAAGGTGCCCGAGCCGCAGTTCGAGGGCCAAACCAAGGGCAAGCTGCTGAACCCCGAGGTCGAGGGCTTGGTTTCATCCGCCGTGGGCGAGGCACTGCAGCAGTGGTGCGAGGAGAACCCGGCTGCGGCGAAGAAGGTGTGCCAAAAGGCGGCGATGGCGGCCGAGGCACGCGAGGCGGCGCGCAAGGCGCGCGACCTGACCCGGCGCAAGGGCGCGCTCGACTCCGGCGGGCTGCCCGGCAAGCTGTACGACTGCACGAGCAAGGACGTGGCCCGGAGCGAGCTGTTCCTGGTCGAAGGCGATTCGGCCGGCGGCTCGGCCAAGGGCGGGCGCGACCCCGAGACCCAGGCCGTGCTTCCGCTGCGCGGCAAGATCCTCAACGTCGAGAAGGCGCGTTTGGACCGGATCCTGGGCTTCGAGGAGATCCGCGCGATCATCCAGGCGCTCAACTGCGGGATCGGCGCCGACGACTTCGACATCTCGAAGCTGCGTTACGGCAAGATCGTGATCATGACCGACGCGGACGTCGACGGCAGCCATATCCGCACGCTGCTGCTGACGTTCTTCTTCCGGCAGATGCCCGAGCTGATCCGGCAGGGCCGCATTTACATCGCTCAGCCGCCCTTGTTCCAGCTGATCCGGGGCAAGAGCAGCGAGTACGTGCTCAACGAGCGTCAGTTGCGGCGCAAGCTCGGGGAGATCGGCGTGTCGGGCCTGACGCTGCGGGTGTTCGCTCCCGGGAAGCCGGCGGGCGCGAACGGGGGCTTTGACGAGGCGCCGGAGCGCGAGCCGGAAGCCGTGATCCGGGGCGAGGCGCTCACCGCGGTGCTGTCGCAGCTGGAGCGTCTGCGCGAGCTCGAGCAGGTGGTGCGGCGTCGCGGGCTGTCGATCTCGGACCTGCTGGCGATGCGCAGGGCCGACCCCGCTGGCGAGGGGCGCTTGCCGCGTTACCGGTGGGTTGCGCCGCCGGCCGACGGGGTGAACGGGCTGGCGGGCGATCACTTTTTCTGGTCGCAGGAGGACGAATCGGCCTTCGCGGCCCAGCACGGGCTCGGCCACCACGGCCGCGACGAGGACGACGCCAACCGCCCCGCCGCGATCCGCAGCGAGTTGCACGAGAACGCCGACATCGAAGACGCCTTCGCCAAGCTGGCGGAGCACGGTCTGACGATGGCCGACTACGACGCCCAGGTCGAGGAGGCCGTGACCGGCGAGCTCGGCCCCACGCGGTTCGAGTTGGAGTCGCCGGCGAAGAAGGCCGACAGCGAACCCACGCGTACGTCGGTGGCGAACCTGGAGTCGCTGGCCGACGCGATCCTGGACGCGGCGGGTCAAGGGCTCACGATCAAGCGCTTCAAGGGGCTAGGCGAGATGGACGCCGACCAGCTGCGCGACACGACGATGGACCGGGCCTCGCGCACGTTCCTGCGGGTGACCTGGGACGCGGCGAGCGAGGCCGAGGCGCTGTTCTCGATCCTCATGGGCGAAGAGGTCGAGCCCCGGCGGAAGTACATCGAAGACCACGCGCTCGAAGTCAAGAACCTCGACGTGTAGTGCATCTCTGTGGCCAGCGACCCCGCCCCGTCCACCGTCCGCCGGATCGGCTCCGACTGGGAGGCGTTGGCGCAGAGCGACCCGCTCTGGGCGGTGCTCACGCAGCCCGACCGCAAGGGCAACCGTTGGGACCCGGACGAGTTTTTCGCGACCGGCCGTGGCGAGATCGACACGCTCTGGCAAACGCTGGAACGTCTGGATCGCTTACCCGACGCCGTACCGGATGAGGCGGGGAGGCTTTTGGGGGCGCTCGACTTCGGCTGCGGGGTCGGCCGTCTGTCCCAGGCTCTGGCGCTGCGGTTTGAGCGCGTGGTGGGCGTGGACATCAGCCCGACGATGATCGAGCAGGCCCGGGCGTTCGCGAATCGCTTGGGCCCACCGGCCGATCGGTGTGATTTTCGCGTGGGCCCGAGCGACCGGGTCGAGGTTCCCGGGGACGAACGCTTCGCGTTTGCGTACAGCAACATCGTGTTCCAGCACATGCCGTGGTCGATGGCGTCGGGCTATATCGGCGCGATCGCGGAGCGGTTGGCGCCGGGCGGGTTGTTTGCCTTCCAGATCCCGGTGGCGGAGCACCCCCCCGCCGACGGCCCGGCTTGGAAGCGTGCGGCGCGGACGGTGCTGCCGGAGCCGGCAAAGCGGGCGATCCGGCGGGTGCGGTGCGGGGCCGACGTGGCCCGGATGCGGATGGTGGCGACGCCGGAGCCGGTGGTGCGGGCGCGTCTGGATGCGTGCGGGCTGCGCGACGTCGCCGTGGCCGATTGGCCGATGACCGGCGAGCGTTTTGATTCTCGTTTGTTTGTCGCCCGGCGGCCGCCGGGGCTCTAGAGTCTCGGCCCATGGACGACGCCGCGCCCCCATCGACGACAGAACCTTCGCCGGCCCGGAAGCCGAGCGCGTCGGGCTACGCGTGGGCGCTGGGGCTGCTGGTGGTGAGCCTGGGCGGGTTCTGGCTGGCGGTGATGGTGGAGAACCGCCGGGTGGCCGAGGCGATCGACGCGGCGGTGCCGTTCGTGGCGCCAGGGTCGGCGGAGTTCGAGGCGGCGTCGGCCGGCCGTTACCTCGTGTACCACCGGTTCCAAGGCGAGCACAAAGGTCAGCGCTTCGACCAAGAGCCTCGGCTGGTTTGGCCGTACCGCGAGATCGTGGCGTTGCGGGTGACCGCAAGCGCTTTGGACGTCGAGGGTGGCGGCGAGGCGCCGACGGCGGCGCTGACGGGCGACAAGACCGACCAAGACATCGCCGACCGCAAGGGCGGGCCCGAGCCGCACAACTGGGCGACGCAGGTTCGTCGGCCGGAGTTCCTGGCCGCGGCGGTGTACCGGATCGACGTGCCGGCGCCGGGGCGTTACCGGGTGGAGGCCCGGTGGCGGGACGATTTGGCCCCGCCGGTGTACACCGACCCGGCGGCCTACGCGGCCGAGACAGCGCGGCGGGAAAGCGAGGCCCAGGCGGCGGGCAAACCCGTGGCCGAGATGGGCTTTGAGCCGGCGTACCTGGTGCCGCTGGAGCCCGAGCCGCCGGCGGTGCTGCTGGCCGTGGGGCCGGACATCGCGGGCGACCGCTTCCATCGGGTGTGGGGCCTGCGGGGGGCCGCGGCGCTGGCGGGTCTGGGGCTGACCGGTGCGGGTGTGCTGGCCGCGGTGACGTACGGCCGCCGAACCCGCCGGCACTGGTAGCCGGGGTTGTCCGTCCCGGCCGCGGGGTTATCCACCGTGGGCGTGGTCCCGAAGATGTTGGTTTCACAGGGCTTGCAGAAATCGAACGTTCTGCGGCCAATTCTTATACGACACCAGAAGACTTGACGATAGCCTCGTGGGGTCGCGACCCGGCGGTGGGTCAAGCCGCCTAGGCGGGATCGCCCCGGGACGCGCCGTTGCCGAAGAACAGGAGGTCCGCCATGGGAAGCCGCCGCCGTGTGAAGCCGTTGGGATGTGCTCGCGGGGGGTTCACGCTGATCGAGCTGTTGGTGGTGATCGCGATCATCGCGCTGCTGATTGGGATCTTGCTGCCGGCGTTGTCGTCGGCGCGGAAGGTGGCGCGGAAGATCGCGTGCGCGTCGAACACCCGGCAGATCGGGTTGTCGATGGAGATGCACGCCAACGACGAGCGCGACCGGTACCCGATCGCCGGCGCCCGGGTGGAGTGGGACGACACGGACGTGGCCACGGGCGAGCCCAGCTGGATGCAGCAGCTCACGGCTTACATCGAAGACGAGGAGTTCTACTCGGGGTGCCCGGACTACCCGGAAGACAGCCCGTACCACTACTTCATCTCGAGCGTGTCGGAGTTCGTGTACCAGCGGGTGACGAAGTCGCTGCCGGCCAGCCCCGATGCGTTTGGGGCGGTGATCCGGGAGGAGATCCGGCGTTCGAGCAACTTTGTATTGGCCGGCGACCTGAACCTTCGGTTTACGGACACCGACGCGGACAAGGACAACTACACGCAGCAGTGTCTCGGCCTGGACCTGTGGGAGACGGACCCGGCGCGGTACTGGGAGCCGCACCACAACGGCGCGCTGAACGTGCTGTTCGCCGACGGGCGTGTGGACTCGTACGCGAGCTTCGATCCGGGCGACGTGACGTTCGACTACGAGAAGGACCTGCTCTGGGCCGCCACGTTCGCGCAGGCGCCGTAGCCACCGGGTGGGGCGTCTGCCCGTAGTCTGCGGGGTGTGACCGCGCCCGCCCCCGGAAGAAGCCGCCACGCCCGTGAAGGCGCCGCACCCGACCCCGCATCGGATGGTGACGGGGCCGTTCTGAGGCGGGACGGCGCGGCCTCGCCGGGCGACACGCGGTACAAGCTGACGGTCGCCTACGACGGCTCGGGGTTCCACGGCTGGCAGAAGCAGCTTCCGAAGGACGGTCCGCCGCTGCGGACGGTTCAGCACACGCTCGAGGATGTGCTGGTGCGTCTGGTGGGTCGGCCGGGCGAGAAGCTGAACCTGGTGGGTGCGAGTCGGACGGATTCGGGCGTGCACGCGGTGGGCCAGGTGGCGCACTTCGATGCGCAGACGCGCATCCCGGCCGAGCGGATGGCCGAGGCGATCACCAGCCGGTTGCCGGCCGACGTGGAGGTGCGTTCGGCCGAGGCCGTGGCGCCGACGTTCCACGCGATCCGCGACGCGGTGCGCAAGCGGTACCGGTATCGGTTGTGGAACCGGCCGGTGCGGCCGCTGGACCAGCGCCACGTGGTGTACCCGTGCCCGGCGGAGCTCGATGTCGACGCGATGAACGACGCGGCGCGAGGGCTGGTGGGCGCAATCGACCTGGCCGGGCTGTCGGCGGCGGGCCACGGGCGGGCGACGACCGTGCGCAACGTGTTCGCGTGCGGCGTCGAGGACCATCGGGATCATTCCGGGGAAGTCCAGATCGTGATCGAGGGCGACGGATTCTTGTGGAACACGGTGCGGATCGTGGCGGGCACGTTGGTCGACGTGGGGCGCGGCCGGTTCGGGGCGGATGTGATCGGCCGGGTGCTGGAGACCGGCGACCGGGCGTTGGCGGGGCCGACGCTGCCGCCGCAGGGCTTGTGTTTGGAGTGGATCCGGCACGCATCCCCGCCCCCGGAATCGCCCCCCGAATCGCCCACGGAAGCGCACACGGAACCGCCCACGGAAGAGAGAACGAGCCGGGAAGGGGCGTCGTGAAGGTCCTCCACGTCATCACACGGCTGATCCTGGGCGGCGCCCAGCAGAACACGGTGTACTCGTGCGCGGGCCAAGTGCGCAACGGGCACGAGGTGCACCTGGCGTACGGGCCGATCTACGGGCCCGAGGGGTCGCTGCTGGAGGAGGCCGAGCGTAGCGGCGCCGTGCTGCACGAGGTCTCTAGCTTGGTTCGGCCGGTGCGCCCGTGGCAGGATTGGGTTTGCTACCGGGCGTTGCGGAGGCTGATCCGCGAGATCGAGCCCGACATCGTGCATATGCACAGCAGCAAGGCGGGGATTGTGGGCAGGTTCGCCGGTTGGCGGGAGCGGTCCAGGTCCGCCGAGCGATTGCCGCGGGTCGTGCACACGATCCACGGTTTGGCGTTTCACGGGGAGCAGCATCGGGCGGTGCACAAGCTGTATGTGGATCTGGAGCGGGTATGCGCTCGGCGGTGCGACAAGCTGGTGGCGGTGAGTCGTCCGATGGTCGACGCGTTTGTGACGGAGCGCATTGCTGAGGAGGCAAAGTGCGTGGTGATCCCGAGCGGCGTGGACCTGTCGCGGTTCGCGATGACGCCGGAAGAGCGGGAGCAGAGGCGTGTCGATGCGCGAGCAGAGCTGGGGATCGATGCGGGGGCGCCGGTGCTGGCGCTGATCGCACGGCTGGATCCGCTCAAGGGCCAGCGGGATCTGTTGGAGGTGCTGCCGGGTCTGGTGGAGCGCCTGCCGGGGCTGCGGGTGCTGCTGATTGGGGACGGGTTTGCCCGGGGGGAGGTGGAGAGGCGGATCGCCGAGGGTGGGCACGGCGCGCGAGTGACGCTGCTGGGGCTCGTGCCGCACGAACGTGTGCCGTATGTGCTGCCGGCGGCGGACGTATCGGTGCTGCCGAGTTATCAGGAGGGTCAGCCGCGCACGCTGATTGAGAGTCTGCTCTGCGGGTGTGCGGTGGCGGCGTATGCGGCGGGCGGGGTGCGGGCGATCGTCGAAGACGGCGTGACCGGAAGATGCGTCGACATCGGCGACAAGGCGGCGCTCCGGCAGGCGATCGCGGACCTCTTTGAGCAGCCTGAGCAAGCCCAAGCGATGGTTTCCGCCGGCGCCGCGCGGGCGCGGGAGCGGTTTGGGTCGGACGCGATGGTGGCGCAGTTGGAAGAGGTGTATCGCGACGTGCTGGCTCGACCGCCGGGCCTCGATGCCTAGAGTGGCGGCCTACCGCGTTCGCAAGTGGAGACCGCTGATATGGCCAACATCGTTGTCGTGGGCCCGCACCCGGATGATCAGGAACTCGGCATGGGCGGCGCCATCGCGCGGTTCGCGTCGCAGGGTCACAAGGTTCTGCTGCTGGACATGACCAACGGCGAGCCGACGCCGCTGGGTTCGCCCGAGCAGCGGGAGAAGGAGTGGCAAGCGGCGACCACCCTGCTCGACCAGGGGACGGGCAACGTGTCGCGGCGGCTGCTTGGCTTGCCGAACCGGATGGTGCAACACACGATCGAGGCCCGGCACGCGCTGGCGGGCGTGTACCGGGAGTTCCAGGCCGACGCGGTGTTCGTGCCGTACTACGAGGATGCGCACCCGGACCACGTGGCGACGACGCGGATCGCCGAGGACGCGCGGTTCGACGCGAAGCTGAGCAAGGTCGATCTGCCGGGCGAGCCGGTGTACCCGCGGTGGCTGTTCTACTACTACTGCACGCACCTGCGGCACGTCGCACAACCGAGCTTTGTGCTGGACGTGACCGAGCAGATCGACGTAAAGATGAACGCGATCCGTGCGTACGAGACGCAGTTTGTCCTGCCGGAGAAGAACCGGCGGGTGGTGGAGTTTGTGCGTGAGATGAACGGCTACATGGGCAGCCGTATTGGGGTGCGTTATGCGGAGCCGTTCTTCACGCGCGAGCCGTTGGGGCTGGAATCGCTTGGGGGCGTGGCGGGGCTGGGTTGATCGCGCCGGGCAGGCATCTTCATCACGGGCGAGACGCCGGCGCCACCGCGAAGGCGCAAGCGGACGGCGGATGCCTTCGCTTGGCTTGGAGAGCATCGGGCCAAGTTCAGGTGGGTGTCGGCATGCCCCGCTCCCTCACGGTCGCGGCTCGTTCGGAGCATCACGGGCGAGACGCCGGCGCCACTGCGGAATGCTTCATCGGTATCGGGTGACGGTGACGAGGCCTTGGCCGTCGACGCGTTCCCAGTCGAGGGTGGGCTCGGGGTCAAGTCCGGGGGCGTAGACGCGTGGCGGGAGGTTCCGGCCGGAGGGGGCCAGGAGGATGAGGTCGGCTTCGTGGCCGTCGGCGCGGCGGTAGCGGTAGAGGTTGGGGTCGTGGGCGTAGTAGGCGGTGGGCACGCCGTGGGTGTCGCGGGTGAGGATGAATCCCATGGCGGTGAGGCGTTGGCGGAGTTCGTCGATGTCGTCGGGCGCCGGCTGGCCGTTGTCGCTGAGGTATCGCAGCGCGGCGGCGACAAAATCCATGCGCTCGGCGGCGTGGTGCAGCGGGTTGGGGGGGTGGTCGAGGACCCAGCGCTTCCAAGCGGGTTCGAGGTCGGTCAGGCCGTCGCGCCCGAAGGCGTTGTGCATGGCGAGTGCGGGTTCTTGACCTTCGGCGACGCGGGCGAGGTACTGGAGGAACTTGTCGGTGTGTGCGCCTTGGTCGCCGTGGATGAGGAACCAAGCGAAGGACCAGGCCTGGGCGTAGAGCACGCCGGACTCGGCGCGGTCGCGTCGGAGGGTGCGTGTCCACTGTTCGGGTGAGAGCGCGAGCAGCTCGGTGAGGGGCAGGGTCTTGCCGTCGCGGATGGCGCCTTGGGCGCGGCGGAGTCGTTCGGGGGACCCCTGGCCGGTGCGCATTCGTCCGTCGATGACGACGGCGTCTTCGAAGTATTGGGCGACGCCCTCGTTGGCCCAGACGGGCAGGCGCGGGCCGAGGGCGACGAAGGCGAACTGGTGGAAGCCCTCGTGCTGGAGTACGCGGAAGGTGCGGTCGCGTGAGGGTCCTTGGGTCCAGGTCGCGAGGCCGTGGAGGGTGTGGGTGACGAAGAACATGCCGCCGGAGTTGCGGGCGTCGATGCCGTGGGAGGCCATGAAGGCGAGGTAGTCTTCGTGGGTGCGGAGCAGATAGAGGGGCAGGGGCTGGGGCGCCTGGATGCCGAACTGGGCGAATCGGCGGGCGTAGGCCTGGTAGACGGCGTCCATGTGCCGGCCGTAGGGCACGGTTTCTTGGCGTCCGAGGTTGGTGTGGAAGGTGTAGTGCTCGCTGCGGTAGCTGCGGAGCGTGGGCGCGGGCCCGGAGGCGTCGGCGGTGGCGGCGCGGGCGGCGGATTGCAGGGCGTCGGCCGGGGCCGGGGTCCCGTGGAGCAGGGCGCCGGCGGCGGCGATCGCGAGGCAGGGTCGGAGGTGTTTGGCCCAGGACATCCGCGACCGGGATCGGCCGTGCGGGCGTGCGGGTTCACCCT
>JBCCXV010000016.1:0-16786 GCA_039191195.1 Planctomycetota bacterium | reverse complement strand
GCCAGGCTCCGCCGCACCGGCGCCCGCCGCCGCCTCGGCCGCCGCTTCCGCCGCCGCCGCAGACTGCGCCGCCAACGCCGCCGCCGCCTCCCGACGACGTTCTTCCAAAGCCTGGAACGACATCTGCTGGCCCAGCAGCAAGCCCGCCGCCGGAACCCCGCCCACCGCGCCGTCCGACTCGGCGTCCAGAACGCGGCCGGCGTCGATCTCTTCCAAACGCTGACCCTGCGCCTCGCCCGCCGCCGTGTCTCGCGAAAGCCCGTAGTCCACCGACGGCTCGCGCGCGTCAAACACGCCCGACGCGTCCGCCGGCAGCGAACCCGTCACCCGCGCCCGCACCGAAAGGTCCGCGTCCAACGACCGACCCGACAAACCCGCGCCCAGCAACGGCGAGGTCCTCTCCAGCAACCCATCCACCGGGCGGAACGCCGGCGAAACCGGGTCGAGCTGAACCTGACCCAACGACCCGCCCTGAGGCGCACGCGTCAACTCGAACAACCCGCCCGAGTCCGCGCCAAACAAGCCCCGCCGGTCCGCGCGACCAAAGTCCGCACGCAGCGGAGAGCTAAACGAGTTCACCGTCGGGTCCGACGAAGACTCAAACACCTGGACCTGACCCGGCAACCCCCCCCGGAAACCGTTGAACCGCGCCGCCACGTTCGGCGCCGAACGGATGGACTCCGCACGGAAGTCGAACAAGTCGTCGCTGCCGATCTCGCTCCGGAAGTCGCCCGGCGCCGTGTAACCCACGTCGCCCCGGAAACCGAAACCGCCCGACACGTTCCCCGTCACCAGGTTGTTCCGCGCCCGGAAGTCCGGCGTCTCCACCCGGCCGTTCACACGCCCGCCTGCGCCCGGGTTCGCGTCCAGCGCACGACCGTCCTGCTGCGCCGCCACCCGCGCCGAAACCTGGCCCCACGCCGGACCCGACCACGACAGGCCCAGCAAGCCCAGACCCGCCAGAAACAGCCCTCGACGCCGCAACGCGTTCATCTTCATCGGTCGCTCCCAATCACGCTCAAAACACCGCCTCAGCCGTCGATACGGCCGGGCCCGCCCATTCTAGACCCACATCGACGAATCCCCACGCCCCGCACCCCTATTCCGACCAACCCCAAAACAATCCCGGACCCGGACGCGGGCCCCTCAGCCCCCGCCCCTCAGCCCCCCACGATCTCCAGCACCTCGAACCGCTTGACCCCACGCGGCAGGTCCGCCTTCACCGTCTCCCCCACACGAGACTTCATGAGCGCCTCGCCCAGCGGGCTCGTCGCCGTCACTTCCACCTCGTCCGAGTCGAACCGCCCCGAAGACTCCCCCACCAGCTTGTACAGGTCGTCCGTCTCGTCATCCAGGTCCTTCAGACGCACCACCGTGCCCAGAAACACCATGTCATCCGGCTTCTCGACGTCGTCCGCCACCTGCGCACTGGCCAGGCGCTCCTCCAGCCGGGAAATCTCCGCCTCCTCCATCCCCTGGTCGTCTCGGGCCGCGTGGTAATCGGCGTTCTCCTTCAAATCCCCCTGCGCACGGGCCTCGGCGATCCGCTGCGACAGCACCGGCCGATGCGCCTTGAGCTGGTCCAGCCGCGCCTGCAAACGGTCCCGTTCTTCCGACGTCAGTAGGTCCATCCAACACCTGCCTTCCAGTAGCCAACACCACGCACAAGACCCGCGCAGCTCACGCCGCGACCAGCCGCATCCACGCCGTCACCTCCGCGGATCGGATCGCCCATCCTACCACCACAACCCGCCAACTACCCCAATCCCGCCGCCCCGGAACCCGCCCCGGAACCCGCCCCGGCGCCACCCGAAACCCCCGCCCCTCGCCCCACCAGCAGCCCCCACAGCAGCACCACCGCCCCGAAAAACGCCGCCCCGGCCGCGCCCCCCAGCGTCGCCGCGTCATACGGGCTCACCACCCCCCGCGCCATCGCCGCCGTGCCCGACACCGCTGACATCCGCGCCGCCTCCGCCGGCCCCCCCGCCAGCACCACCAGCGGCCCGCCCCACGCCAAAGCCCCCGCCCCGAGCGCCGCAAACACCCGCGCCCCAGCGCCCCGCTGACGACGCCCCCACGCCAGCCAACCCGCCGCACCCAAAGACCACCCCGCCACCACCACCGAAATCGCAAGCGTCCGCGACATCCCCCAGCCCGCTGTCCACTTCAGCGGCCAAACCACCGCCTGCCACACGATCATCAGCTGCACCCACTCCACCAGCGTCAACCCCGCCCACCACCGACGGCCCCACCCCGGGTGGTCCGCCTGACACAGACGCGCGCACGGCCAAACCACCACCAGCCCCGCCGCCGCCAACGCCGTCAACCCCCAACCCGCCGAGGTCACGCCCCCGCGCCACAAGAGCCCCAACCAGCACAGCAGCAGCCACAAGCACCACAACAGCAGCCCGAGGTGCGCATCCGCCGCCGCCTCCCCCCAGCCCGTCCGCACCACCACCGGCGGCGCATCGCGGCGCTCGCCCACCACCTCCGGCTCCTCTTCGCCAACCAAAATCCGCGTCGACGAAGCCCCGCCCGCCTCCACCCATCCCCCGCCATCCGCCTCCGGCAGGTTCAGCGCGTACACCTCGCCCGCATCGCCCCCCTCCGGCGAAGGCTCCGGCCCCAACCGCGCTGTCGGCTCTAAACCACCCTCAGACATGCACGAAACCTACGCCCCGCGCCGCCGACGCGACAACTCAACCCCCCGACAAACCCGTCGGCCGATACCGCCAAAGCTTCCCCGTGCTCACCGAATACGCCGGCGAGCGACGGTCCGCCACGAACCCACGGTCCGCAAGCTCCCCCAGCGCCACCAGCTTCTTCACGCCCCCGGGCTCGGCCACCGGAACGTCCGGCGAGTCCGGCGACAAGCCCCAGTGAATCGTCGCGTCCCCCACACGCATCCAAAGGTCCACCCGGCCCAGCGCGTCCCGCTGACCCACGTCCACCCACTTCAACCGCGGCGCCCACGGCTCGCCCGAAACCAAACGCACCAGCGATAACGCCTCGGAAACCCCGCCCGTCCACGCCTCCCCCGACGCCGGCGGCGGATCAATCACCCCTGCAATCGTCGGCAGGCCCAACGGCTCGAGCTGACCCGACCGGTACACCAACGGCAACTTCACCCCTTCCGCATCCACCAGGTGGTAACCCGCCGCCGATCCCACCACCGCCGCCGGATCGCGAAACACCACCCGCACCCGCACCACACCGTCGCCCCCACGACGCAGCTGCTCCACCTCACGCACCCACGCCGAACCCCGCAGCGCCTCGGCCGCCGCTCGCAAGCCATCCCCATCCAGCGGGTCACGGCTGGCCGCCGATCCCACCAGCCGCCGAACCTCCTCCAGCGCCGGGTGATCCGGACCGCCCGTCCAACGCGGAGGCGCTTCCACCACCACCACCGGCGACACCGACGGGTCGCCGGCCGACGCGCGAGCGCGGTCCGCAAGCGTCACCCGGCCCACCCCCCAAGCCGCCAAGCCACCCAGCACGCTCATCACCGCCACGCCGATGCGCAGCGTCCGACGAGCCCCCTCTACGTCCCACGCCGGCCGCGTCGGGTCTTTCATCTTCCCCTTCGACCCGCTCTTACCCTTCGCCGCCATGACGCCGTCCCTCCAATGCCACAACACGCCCAACACGGGCCTTCCACGATCCATCGTCAGACCGGCCGACCCCGCGCCAATGCACACGACCCCAACCCCCCACGCACCCGCACGACGCGAAACAAACCCCCGATAACCCGCGTTCCACCACGCCCACACGCGCCCAAGGAACCCGCACCCGCGCGGTACCTTGCCGCCAACCTCACGGAGCCACGCGATGCCCACACGCCCGCGCGCCGCCGCCGTCCTCACCGTCGCCATGCTCGCAACCCTCGCCTTCGGCTGCGCCGGGCCCAAGCAGCCCGACCTCGGCGCCCTCTACTCACGCACCGCCCAGTACCACGGCCCCGACCGCAACCCCGTCATCGTCATCCCCGGCATCCTCGGGTCCAAGCTCGCCACCACCGACGACCAGCTCCTCTGGGGCGCCTTCGGACTCCAATACGCCGACCCCGACAACCCCGAAGACCTCCGCGGCCTCGCCGTCCCCATGACCCCCGGCGTCCCGCTCACCCAACGCACCGACAACGTCCGCGCCATCGGCGCACTCGACTCCGTCCGCGTCGACATCCTCGGACTCCCCGTCGACGTCCAGGCCTACGCACCCATCCTCATGACCCTCGGCGTCGGCGGATACATCGACCAGCAAATCGTCGAGGCCTCCAAAGCCGGGCCCGACTACGGCCAAGACCACTTCACCTGCTTCCAATTCGCCTACGACTGGCGACTCGACAACGCCCAAAACGCCGCAAGACTCCACGACTACATCCTCGACCGCAAGGCCTACGTCGAACAAGAACGCGTCAAACGCGACGGCGCCACCGACCCCGTCAAGTTCGACATCGTCGCCCACTCCATGGGCGGGCTCGTCACCCGATACATGCTCCGCTACGGAACCCAGCCCCTCCCCGAAGACGGCTCGCTCCCCAACCTCAACTGGGCCGGCGCCGAACACGTCGACCGCGTCATCCTCGTCGGAACCCCCTCCGGCGGGTCCGTCCTCTCCTTCAAGCAGCTCATCGAAGGCGCCAAGTTCCTACCCGTCATCGGCGATGACTACCCCGCCGCACTCCTCGGAACCATGCCCGCCGTCTACCAGCTCCTCACCCGCGACCGCCACCAGCGCATCATCGACCAAGACACCGGCGAACCCCTCGACGTACTGGACCCACAAACCTGGATCGACCGCCAATGGGGACTCGCCGACCCCAACCAAGCCAGCGTCATCGCGCGCTTGCTGCCCGACGTCGGATCCGCCGAGCAACGCCAAAACATCGCCCTCGAACACCTCCGCAAGTGCGTCGACCAGGCCCGCTACTTCCACGCCGCCCTCGACACCCCCGCCGAGCTCCCACCCGGCCTCGACCTCTACCTCTTCCTCGGCGACTCCGAACCCACACCCGAAATCGTCTCGGTCAACACAAACCGCCGCACCCGCGTCGTCCAAACCTCGCCCGGCGACGGCACCGTCTCCCGCGCCTCCGCACTCATGGACGAACGCCTCGGACAAGCCTGGTCCCCCCACCTCCAAACCCCCATCGACTGGACCCACATCCAGTTCATGTTCACCGACCACCTCGGGCTCACCTCCGACGCACGATTCACCGACAACGTCCTGTTCCTCCTGCTCGAAGCGCCACGCCAACCGCCCGCCGCCAACCCCGCCGCAGCACCCCCGCAAACCCCGGCGACCCAACCCGCCGCGTAACGCGCACAAAACAAGCCCCGCAAAAGCGAGGCCGCAAACACCGCCAAGTTGCGGTCCCCCCGATCAGCCCGAGCCCATCGTCTCGTCCGACCAGCACAACGCCTCGGCGTAGCGACGCAGCAGGCCGTCGGCAGACACCCCAAGCCCCTCCGCCAACGGCTCAATCGCCTCGGCCGTCGCACCACGCTCGCACGCCACCGCCGCCTCCAGCACGCGTCGGTACACGCCGTCACGCCCCAGCAACGCGCCGCGAACGTCCGCCGATGGCCGAAGCTCCAACAACACCTCGTCCATCGGCTGGTCGAGCACGCCGTCGAGCAGCGACATCAGCCCCAAGCTGAACAGCTCCAAACGACGTTCCCGAAGACCCACGTCAAGCCCGAGGTGCTCGCAGAAGTGCGCCCGCGATAGCGCCGAAACCGCAAGCTCCGACGGCTTACCAGACGCCAGCTCCCCCAGCGCCGCCACCGAGCACCACCGCCGCAGCGGCTCCTCACCCAGCAACACCAGCGCCTGCTTGATCGACGTCACCCGCTGAGACAGACCGTGCGACGCCCCATTGATCCGCCGGATCAGCCTCGCCGCGATCACCGCGTCGCTGCGCACCACCGCTTCCAGCTGGTCGAAGTCCACCTCCGGCCGGTTCACCTCCTGCATGAACCGCGCCCAAGAGAACGCCGCCGCGCTCGCCGCGCGACCATTCACCAGCTCCGGCTTCTGAAAGAAAAAACCCTGGTACAGCGTGCACCCAAGCTTCTGCGCCTCGAACAACTCCGCCGGCGTCTCCACCTTCTCCGCCAGCAGCACCAGCTCCGGCCAGAACGAAACCGCCGCGCACAGCGCCTTGCGCTGATCCGCGTCCGTCAGCATCCAGTCCACCTTCAACACGTCTACCAACGGCAGCACGTCGACGTAACCATCGATCGACGTCACGTCGTCGATCGCCAGCCGGTAACCCGCCTCCTTCACCCGCTTACAGGCCAGCAGCACCTCGTCGTCGATCTCGACGTCCTCCAACACCTCCACCACCACCTGCCCCGGCGGCATCATCAAATACGCCTGCTCCACCAGCATCCGACGCGTGAAGTTCACCAGCGCCGGCCGGCCCTTGGTCAAACGCCGCATCCCCCCAAAATCGCTCGACGCCGAGAGCACCCGCGCCGTCCCCGCGTCGCCAGGGCCCTCCGAACCCGCCTCACGCGGATACCGGTCCAGAAGCTCATACCCCCACACCTTGAAGCCGCGATCGAACACCGGCTGCCGCGCCACATGCGCGCTCGCCGTGTCCACCACCGACGCCCCCGATCCCTTCCCCAGCGCCATCACGCACCCCCTTCGGACTGGATCGCCGCCCGCGCCGAATCCGCCAGCGCCGCGATCGCGTCCACCTCCTGCGTCACCCCCGACAAGTCCGCATCCTCACCCCGCGCCAGCGACACCACACGCTTGCCCGCCTCCGCCAACGGCGCCAAACCCATGCTCGCCGCCGAACGCGTCAGGTCCACCGCCAGCTGCAACACCTCCGCCGACTCCGAACCCGACGCCGCCATGCGCATCAAGTCCAAACGACCCGACAGCGAGTCCACAAACTCCTTCACCGCCGGCCGGAGCGACTCGTCGCCCCACAGCGTCGACAGCAGCCCGCCGCCGCCGCCCTCGCCGGACAACAAATCCTTCAACAGGTCACGCATCTGCGCCTCGGTCGTCGGCCGTTCCGACACCCCGGCGAAGCCCGCCGCCAGCAGCTTCGCTTCGTCTTCCGGGAAGCTCACGTCCAGCACCGCCGACGCCGCACCCCCAAAGCCGGCGTCCCGCAGCGCCTTCAGACCAGCGCACGCGCCGTCCAAATCCGCGCCCGGGTCGAACACCGCCGCGTCGATCGCCACGTCACGGCAGCGCTCCACCGCGTCGTCCACCTCCGCCGCCGCCACCAGGTCCGCCCCAACACGCTCCATCAGCGCCCGGGCCGAAGCACGCGACTCCCGGTTCTCGCAAAGCCACAGCACCTTCCCCGAAACGCCTTCCGCATCCGCCGACGCCTTCTCCGCCTCCACCAGGAAACGGCCGGGGTCCAGCGGCTCGTCAAACTTCAGCCCCACCTCGTGCAGGCCCTTACGCAGATACACGCAGCGCATCACCTTCGCCGTCACCGGCTCCACCCCGCCGCTCCGCGTCGGCAGACCCACCGACATCTCCGTGCCCACATGCACGAAGTTCAAGTGCAGCACGCCCAGCCCGTGACGGCTGAGATCACGCACCTGAACCACAATCCCCGGAGAGTCCGACGACCACGTCGTGCCGTGCACCAAACGAACCTGGCCCAAGTCGTACGCCGAGAAACGAGCCTCCGCACGCTTCTCATGCGACTTCGGCACCGGCGTCGACGCCGTCTGCTCCTCAAACAGCTCCAACGACGCCCGGCGGATACGCTCGGCGCTACGCGAATCCGGGTTCGCGCTCCGGTTCTTCGATGACATGGTGCTCAGTCTCCGTGGCCACACGTGGCCCTCGCCCCGCGGCGCAATCACACCTTGTCCCTATCGGAGACCCTTCCCAGCCCCTTAACCACCCGACGCAAAACCCCTACCCCTCAAACCACACCAGCTCCGCCTCCGGCCGATCACCGCCCAGCTCCAACACGGCCACGCTGCAACGCCCAGTCACCCAGCCGCAAACCTCGCCCGGGTTCACCCACAACGTATGACCGTCCCACTCGACCGATGCTTCGTGCGTGTGACCCGTCACCACCACGTCCGCCCCCGCCACATCCGACTCCGATAACCAATCCCGAAAGTGGTCCATCACCACCACACGCCCGCCAAGCTCCAGCCGAACCGGCCCCTCCTCCACCACCGGCAGAACCCGGCGAAGCCCACGACGCTCCCCATCGTTGTTTCCATAGCACGCATGCACCGGAACCCCCACCACATCCGGGTGCAGCCGCTTCGCCGCGAACGGCGCCACAAAGTCCCCCGCGTGAAGCAACATCGCCACCCCGCGCTCCCGCAGGATCGCCAGCCCCGCCTCCAGCGCCGGAACCCGGTCGTGCGAATCACTGAGCAGCCCCACACGCATCGCTTTCGACTCCAAATCGCGCCGCCCGCGCCCACGGCAGGGGGGTAAACCGGCCCAAGAAACCCCGAGATACCGCGCACCGCCAAGCTATCATCTCGCCATGACCGTCCGCTGGTTCTTCGACCGCACCGACCCCGCCAAGCGGGCCCAATGGGCCCTGCTCCTGGCCGCGCCACCCGCCGGACTCGCCGTCGCCCTCGTCGGATTCCGTCACGCCGCCGTCGCCGGCGACCGCCTCGCCTCCGCCATCGCCGGCGCAAGCCTCGTCGCCGCCCTCGCCGCCGCCGCCGCCGTCGTCCGCAAGGCCCAACGACCCTTCAAGCAGGCCGCCTCCCTCGAGGCCGACGCGTGACCACCGCCGGACGGCTCGACGCACTCCTCAAGCTCCACCAGGCCGAGCCCGACGACGCCGAACTCCTCTACATGATCGGACTCGAACACGCCAAGGCCGGCGACCACCCCGCCGCCGCCGACTGGCTGTCCCGCGCCACCGCCGCCAACCCCGCACACCACTACGCCTACTACCAGCTCGCCAAGGCCCTCCACGCCAACGACCAAACCCCCGAAGCCCTCGCCACGCTCGACGCCGGCGTCGCCCGCGCACAGCAAGACCAGAACGCCAAAGCCATCGGCGAGCTCCAAGAACTCAAAGACCAAATCGAACTCGACGCCTAAACACCATCCCCTCCCCCGTGGCGCGGGCGTCTCGCCCGTGATGGCTCCGCCCCGTGGCACGGGCGTCCCACCCGCGGTCTTCAGCACGAGCCGCGACCGTGAGGGAGCGGGGCCGCGAACCAGCACGCCAAACCTAGCCCCTAGCCTCTAGCGCCTAACCCCGCCGCGCCCCCATGCTCTCCCTCGCCGACAACCCGAAACGCCCCCTCGTCTCGGCCTCCATCCTCTCGGCCGACTTCGGCCACATGGCCCAAGACGCCGGCGACATCCTCACCCTCGGCGCCGACCTCCTCCACATCGACGTCATGGACGGCCACTTCGTCCCCAACCTCACCATGGGCGCCGACATGGTCCACGCCCTGCACCAACACCTCCCACAAGCCTTCCTCGACTGCCACCTCATGGTCGAGCACCCCGCCGACTACGTCCAAGCCTTCGCCAAGGCCGGTGCCCACCACTTCGCCTTCCACGTCGAAGTCTGCGACGAACTCAACCCCGACCACGCACCCACAAACTGCGACGAACTCATCGCACAGACCCACGACCACGGCATGACCGCCGGCCTCGTCTTCAACCCGCCCACCCCCTGGGAAGACGCCCGCAAGGTCATCGAACCCCGCCTCGACAAGCTCGCCATGGTCCTGGTCATGAGCGTGAACCCCGGCCGATCCGGCCAGGCCTTCATGCCCGAGGTCCTGCCCAAGGCCCAGGCCCTCCGCGAACTCGCCGGACCCAACCTCCGCATCGAAATGGATGGCGGCGTCTCCCCAATCACTTGCGCCCAAGCCGCCGCCCACGGCGTCGACGTCTTCGTCTCCGCCTCGGCCCTCTTCGGCGCCCCCGACCGCAAGGCCGTGATCGAGGCGTTCCACCAAACACCGTTGGGCTAATGGACAGGCGCAGAAACGCCGGTGCCTCGCCCGCGCTGCAGTTCAACCCCGGCGACGGCGAAGAGCCGCCGACCCGGCGATCGTCAGAAGCACAAGCGAGCCCGGTTCTGGAACTTCCACAATGGGAACACGCAGGCCGTCGATGATCACGTTGCCACCTTCAAAATTATCCGAAAAAGTCAGAGGGTCTAACCCCGCAGGAATGCTAAACACCGCAACAGATAGCTTGCGTCCGCCAGGTACCCATGGATTGCCGGCGAATACGCCGACATCACCGGACAACTGGGTGCCGTCGTCAATTAGACCAACCGAACTTGCACCTGTACTGGGCGTATCTATACCATTGCCGGCAAAAAAGGTGTCCGCCACCCGGGTATCGGGTGAGCCTGGCAGGGCGCTGTCCACCAAAGTACTAAAAGCCCCATTGAGAAACGGACCCGAGAAACCAATCTCTGTGAGAACCTTGATTCCGACATCAAATCCGTTCGCAACAACGAACTCATACACATCCGACTGCACATTCTGACCGGTATTAGGGTCAAAGAGACTTACATCCTGCTCGACCAAGATAAATTCACCGGTAACCCGGCCGTCAAGAACGGAAGGCTTGCCTACGGCGGTTGCATCAAACCCAGAACCCGGACCCGGAGGCGAACCGCCCACGCCCGACACCGGCACAATCTCACCACCAACGACCGCATTTGCCGTGGTTAAATTGCTTAAGCCCAACGAAGGCCCGTCGGCTACTGTAGAAAATAAAGCGACCGCTTGCGTAGCCCCGACTGCAATATTCGGATCAAAACCCACTGTTGCAGATCCCAGCCCAATAATACCCGATAGCTCCGAACCAGTATCCACAACAAATAAACTCTGGGGCGGAGTTAATCCGCTACCGACAAAGAATGTGTCCGCAACAGGCAACCCATTGAATTCAACAAGCTGACTGGTCGCCGATTCAGAAAGGAACCCATTGAGAAAATTCCCCACAAAACCCAACTCAAAAGTGCCGACCGGGAATGCACTGTTATTAGTAACCTGAAACTCCCAAACATCCGCCAGAATCGGATTTGCCGTCGCAATATCGAACAGCGTGACATCATCTTGAACCCGCACAAACTGGCCAGTCACGTCTTGCGCCAGCGAGCGGCCCGCAAGCGCAACCATCGGTAGTATCGCGACACCTGCCCGGCGGGCCAAAGAAGCAGAAATCATGGGTGTCTCTCCTCGAAGTACGGTGCACGAAGGTCCCGAAAGCCAACGCATCATGAGCCAAGTCACACGCGCAAACAAGATGAGTTACGCAAAGCTAGCGCCATATCGGGCCCGCAGACCAAATGACACCGCGCCCGAGTCGAGCCCGAAACCCGAGCTTCACAGCACCCCGATGCGCCGCGACCCACGGCGCCCTAAACTGTCTCCCCACCACTGGCCCTTGGTGTAATCGGTAGCACGCTTGATTCTGGTTCAAGTAGTCGGGGTTCAAGTCCCTGAGGGCCAGCTTCCCCCCCGGAAGTCCCCGGATCGAGCCCGGGGTCTCCCCCGCGCCCCGCGCAACCGCAATACGAGCCGCGACCGTTAGGGAGCGGGGCATGCCGCCTGTCGCTTCCATGCCGGCCCGCCTCTACCCCCGCACGCAACACCCCGCCATGTCCTCCCACGACCGCTCCCCCAACCCGCTCAAGCGCGCCCTCGACGCCCTCATGGCCCGCATGCACGGGCCCGTCTACCGCACCCGCATCACCGGCCTCGTCGCCGCCATCCAGCCCCACCTCCAAGAGAACGACACGGTCCTCGACATCGGCTGCGGCTTCGGCGACCTCGGCCGGGCCCTCATGGACCACCCCGATTCACCCCAAGGCCTGGTCGTCCGCGGCATCGAACGCGCACCACGCCCCGGCGCCAAAATCGAAATCGACGCCTACCCCGGCGACAAGCTCCCCTACGACGACAACCACTTCGACGCCGTCATCATCGCCGACGTCCTCCACCACGAACCGCAGCCCGACAACCTCCTCGCCGAGGCCGCCCGCGTCGCCAAGCGACGCCTCATCATCAAAGACCACCAGGTCAAAGGCCCCCTCGCCCAACCCCGCATCAGCCTCATGGATTGGGCCGCCAACTCGCCCTACGGCGTCCCGTGCCTCTTCCAATACCCCAGCCCCCAAGGCTGGGAAGACCAGCGCAACCGCCTCGGCCTCAAGCCCGTCGAAGTCCGCCCCGGCATGCAGCTCTACCCCGCCCCCTACAAGTGGGTCTTCACACCCGCTCTGCAGCACTTCGCCGTGATCGACGCCACATCACCCACGCCAGCACCAGCAGGCTCCCCAGCATCGACCACGCCTGCATCGGCGTAACCACGCCCACCCACAACACACCCTCACGCAAACCCGCCGGCAGACGCGGGCCCACCACCGCGTGCGCCACCGGGCCCCACGGGATCAGCAGCGTCCCCAGCATCACCAGCACCGCCCAGCCCAAACCACGCTCCCGCGCCACGTCCCGCCCCGGCGGGCCCGCCTGCGCACACCCCATCGCCGCGCTCGCCGCCCAACCCAAGGCGAACACCGCCAACACCGCGTCGTACGCACGGTGATACACCGCAAGCAGACTCACCAGCCCGAGCGCGCCCGCCACCAGCAACCGATCGCCCGGCCGACGCCCCGCCCGGGCCGCCCACCACCAAATCGCACAACCCACCGCGCCCAGCAGCACCCACGCGCCCATCCGCACGGCATTCAACCCAAACGACCCCAACCCGTGCACGGCCGACTCCAGGTTCACCAGCTGATACGCGCTGTCGTTCACCGAAGGACGCGGGTCCCCCTTGCCGCCCTCGCCGAACACCGCCACGTTCTCCCGCCAACCCGACCACCAGTCCGCCCCGGTCATCTCGATCCGCAGCGCCCCCAGACCCAAAAGCCCCAGGCTCACGCCCAGCGCCGCCGCCGTCCCGCCCCAGCGCCGCCGGTACGCCAGCCACAGCACAAACAAGCCCGCCATCTGCGGCTTGAGCGCCATGCCAAGGCCCAGCAGCACGCCCGACCACACGAAGCGACCGCGCGACTCCAACACCAAGAACCACACCACCAGCGCCACCGCCGGCAGCGTCACCTGACCCATCCGAAAGCTCGTGTGCGTCGGCGCCATCGCCAACACAAACCCCACCAAGGCCAGCCCCGCCGCCGAACGAAACCCCAGACCCGTCAACCGCAACAAACCCGCCACGATCGCCGCCGTCGCCGCCACGTTGCCGGCCCACACCACCCACACCGCCTCCCGGAACCCCATCGCCCCCAACGGCGACAACAGCACCATCATGCTCGGCGGATACAAGATCAAGTACCGCCAAGACTCCATCGTCCACGCGCCACCCCCCGCACGCAGCGCCGCCAACGCCACCTCCAGCGCGTACGGGTCGCTCCCTTCCCACCACGCACGCACGCCCCCATAAATCACCACCAGGTCACGGCTCCACCCCGGCTGCAACGCCGGCCACACCCCACGCCACAAACACATCCCCAGACCCAGCACCGCAAACCCCGCCCCCAACCACCACCACAGACGCGCAACACCCCCCCCGGCAGACCCCACACCGCCGCCTCCATCCCCGCCAATCCCAGCGGACCCCGTCCCAGAATCTGAACCTTCAGACATCCCGACACGCTACAACAACCACCCCCCGTCTCGCCGATAGTCCACCTGTGACCACCCCGCCTCACGCCAGCCCCGCCCCAGACCTCAGCGCAGACCCGAGCGCGGACCCCGGCGCAGACCCCGGACCGCTGGTCGTCGACCTCGACGGCTCCCTCGTCGCCTGCGACACCTTCTGGGACGGCCTCACCGCCGCCCTCAAAGAAAAACCCCTCCTCGCCTTCCGCACCCTCGCCTGGCTCCCCCACGGGCGCGCACGAGTCAAGCAAGGCCTCGCCCAGCACGCCCCCACCGACGCCGCCAAGCTCCCGTACCGCGACCAGGTCCTCGAGCTCATCCGCAGCGCCAAGGCCCAAGGCCGGCCCGTCTGGCTCGCCACCGGCGCCGACGCCGCCGTCGCCCACGCCGTCGCCAAGCACCTGCCCCTCTTCGACCGCGTCATCGCCAGCGACGCCAAGACCAACCGCACCGGCAGCCGCAAGCTCACCGCCATCCGCGCCGCCCTCGAAGAAGAAAACCGACCCCCCGCCTTCGACTACGTCGGCGACGCCCACGTCGACCAAGACCTCTGGGAACAAAGCGCCACCCCCTACGCCGTCGCCCCGCGCAAGGCCGTCGCCCAGCGCTTCGCGCAGTTCCCCACCGGCGTCACCCTCGGCCAAGCTCACAACCGCTCACTCGCCGCCGCCTTCTTCGTCGCCGCACGACCCCAGCAGTGGTCCAAGAACCTCCTGCTGCTCGTGCCCATGCTCGTCGGCCAACACCTCGACGCCTGGCGGCTCGGCTACATCGCCATCGCCATCGCCTGCTTCTGCCTCGCCGCCTCCGGCGTCTACCTCGCCAACGACCTGTTCGACATGGCGGCCGACCGCAAGCACCCCACCAAGAAGAAACGACCCCTCGCCTCCGGCGCCCTCCCGCCCCCCGCCGCCGTCCTCGGCGCCCCCGCGCTCCTGCTCACCGCGCTCCTGCTCGCCGCCCTCACGCTCCCGGGCGCCTTCCTCGCGGCGCTCGGCGTCTACGTCGCCACCACCACCGCCTACACCGTCTCCATCAAGGGACGACTCGTCCTCGACGCCGTCTGGCTCGCCGCCCTGTACACCCTCCGCGTTATCGCCGGCGGCATGGCCGTCCTCGTCGTCCCCTCCGCCTGGCTGCTCGTCCTCTCCATGTTCGGCTTCCTCAGCCTCGCCCTCACCAAGCGATGCCTCGAACTCGGACTCCTCGAAAAACAAGGCGCCACCGAAGCCCACGGCCGGGGCTACCAAGTCCGCGACAAACCCGTTGTCCTCGCCCTCGGCGCCGCCGCCGGCTACGCCGCCATCCTCGTCTTCGCCCTCTACGTCAACTCCAAGGCCAGCTCCGCCCTCTACCAAACCCCAGAACTGCTCTGGCTCATCTGCCCCCTCATGGCGTTCTGGTTCTCGAGGCTCTGGGTCCTGGCCAACCGCGCGCAAATCTCCGACGACCCCCTCCAGTTCGCCGCCACCGACCGCATGACCTGGCTCGTCCTCGCCCTCGCCGCCGGCGTCGTCCTCGCCGCACAGCACGTTCCTTTCGCGCTGCCCGACGACCCCCGGCTCGCCGTCCCGCCCGACCTGGTCATCCCCGGCGCCGAGTAAGCCAACCTCCCCGGGCAAGACGACTGCCGTCGCCCCGTTGCCCAAACCAACCACAGCCCTCGCACCGATCTTCTTCTTGGAGATCCCGCGACCCCGCTTTACGCTGCACACCACCCCACTCCCTTCCGGAGACCCTAATCATGCGCGCACTCCCTCTCTGGCTCGGGCTGATCGTCTGCCTCACCGCATGCCAAACAACGCCCCCAAACGCGCCCGAGACACAAACCGCCGACACACCCGACCCCGACATCGCGTGGCTTGCCAGCTACGACATCCATCAGCAGCAGCCACCCCTCATCAGCGCGGACCAGTTCGCCAGCACGCCGGGCCGCTACTGCGGCCCCGCCCAAGCGCCGACGCCGTGGCCCGAAAACCAGCCCAAGCCCAGCATCCTGCTCCGCAACCTGGGCGACCAACCCGTCGTGCTATCCCAGCAAGACTCCGACTGGACCGACGCCCTCGCCCCCGGCCAAACCCGAAGCTTCGGCCACCGACCGGGACTCACCATCGGCGACGCCGCCATCCGGTGCCGGCATCAACCCATAGGCATCGAGAACCTCAGCACAGATCCGCACCGCTTCCTGACCCTGCGCTACCCCAACACGTATCTGCGACGCCAAACGATCGTGGAATTTGGCGGCCGAGCCACCATGCGCTTCGACTACAACTCGCCCGTCCTCCTCGAGACCCATAACCTCTTGCTCGTCGTCCGCTGACGCCCCCTCACACCCCCGCCAACAGCCCCGCCGACGCCGACTTCGCCCGCGGCGCCGGCACGTGCGTCGCCAAACCCAACGCCGCCGCCGCCGCTTCCCCCACGCCCTCGCCCAGCGTCGGGTGCGCCAACGCCACCGCGTGCAGCTTCGACACTTCCATCCCCCCGGCCACCATCACCGCCAGCACGTTGATGATCTCCGTCGCGTGACGACCCACCACCTGGCCGCCCACCACCACGCCCTCGGCGTCCACCACCACCCGGAACATCCCCGAAGCGTCCCCGCCCGCGTGCGCCTTACCCAGCGCCGCATACGGAAAATCGCCCGCATAAGCCTTCCCGCCCGACGCCTCGGCCTCTTCGGCCGTCACCCCAACCCAACCCACCTCGGGCGACGTGTACACGCACCACGGCACCACCGCCGCGTACGCCTCCCCAACCCCCAGCATCGACCGCACCGCCCCCCGCGCCTGCGACATCGCCGCGTGCGCCAGCATCGTCTTGCCGTTCGCATCGCCGATGCACCACACCCAGCCGGCCGAGGTCCGCAGCTCTTCATCGACCTCCACGTAGCCGCGCGCATCCAGCGACACCCCCGCCTCTTCCAAACCCATCCCGCCCGTGTTCGGCGAGCGCCCCACCGCCACCAACACCTTCTCCGACGACCAACTCGACCCATCATCCAACGCAATCGCGCACCCATCCCCGCCCGGCTCGATCCGTTCGACCTTCCGGCCCAGGTGCAGCACCACCCCCTGACGACGCAGCGCGTCGGCGAGCGCCGACGACAACGCCTCGTCCGCCATCGGCAGCAGCCGGTCCGCCATCTCGATCACCCG
>JBCCXV010000015.1:0-17397 GCA_039191195.1 Planctomycetota bacterium | reverse complement strand
GTGGCGACGTTGTCGCTAGACGCGCAGCACGGTGGCCCGATGCGTCCGATGGCGGAGTTTGAGCCGTTGCGGCCGCTGCGTCAGTGGGCGCTTGCGCAGGATGAGCCGGCGCAGGTCGCGGCGCCGGAGTAGCCCCAGCGCGACGCGTTAGGGGTTGTTGGGGGCGGCTTCGAGCAGTTCGGCGGGGTGCCGGGCCTCGACGTCGAGCCAGTCGCGGAGTTGGTGCCGGCAGGAGACGCCGGTGGCGGCGACGGCGTGGCCTTGTTGGACGGCACTTCGGACGGCGGGGAACAGGCGGTCTTCGCCGATCCTGCCCGAGACCTCGTGGTGCTGGTATCCGAAGGCGCCGGCGAGCCCGCAGCAGCCGGCGTCGATGCGCTGGCACGCCGCGCCGGCCCGCTCGAAGACGCGGACGATGGCGTCGGCGTCGAACAGGGCCTTGTGGTGGCAGTGGGCGTGGAAGGCGACGTTGGAGACGTTGGGGGCGGGTTGGAGCGCGCCGGGCTCGTTGGCGGTGATTTGGTCGAGCAGGGTGTCGAGCATGACCAGGCGCTGGGCGACGCGCTTGGCGGGGTCGGGGTCGGGCAGGAGGTCGGGGAGGTCGTCGGCCCAGGCCGAGGCGCAGGACGGTTCGAGGGCGACCAGCGGCGCCCCCGGGCGTTCGGATAGGAGCCGGTCTAAGTCGGCCGCGACGGGTTGGGTGAGTTCGGCGGCTTCGCGCAGCAGGCCTTGGGACAGGCGCGGCCTTTGGCAGCACCCGCTGGCGTAGGGGGTGAGTTCGTAGCCCAAGCCGTGGAGGAGGCGGGCGGCGGCGATGGCCGTGCCGGGCTCGAAGTAGCCGTTGAAGGAGTCGACCAGGAGCACGGCCGGCCCGCGGGTGGCGGGGCCACGGCTCTTGTATTCGTGAGATTGTTGGAACGCCTTCCACCGGGTGGGGAAGGGCTTGGCGGCGAAGGGGGGGGCGGGGCGTTTGCGGTCGAAGCCGAGGAGCTTCTGGCGCATCCAGCCGGCGCCGGGCGCGTTCTGGAGGGCGTTGACGATGGGGGCGAGCGGTCCGGCGAGGCGCCGGGCCAGGCCGGGGCTGGCGCCGATGGCCTTGGCTGAGAGCGGGACGCCGCGCTGGTCGTGGCGGACCTGGGTGGCGTCGGCCTTGAGCTTGGCCATGTCGACGGCGTTGGGGCACTCGGTCTTGCAGGCTTTGCAGGACAGGCAGAGCTCGAGGACCTCGTGCAGTTCGTCGCCGGCGAGGGCCTCCTCGGCGGGGGCGCCGAGCTGGTTGGACATGGCCAGGCGTAGGGCGTTGGCCCGTCCGCGGGTGGTGTCTTGCTCGTTGCGGGTGGCCATGTAGCTGGGGCACATGACCCCGGCGCCGACCTTTCGGCAGGCGCCGACGCCGTTGCACTGCTCGACGGCCTTGACGAAGCCGCCTTGTGTTTCGTGGCGGTAGGTGGCGGGGATTTCGGCGAGTCGGTAGGCGTCGCCGTAGCGGAGGACGGCGGGGTCGTTGAGGCGTGGCGGGTCGATGATTTTGCCGGGGTTCATCCGGCCGGTGGGGTCGAAGAGTCCCTTGAGGTCGCGGAAGGCTTGGTAGAGCTCGGGGCCGAATTGGCGTTCGAGCCATTGTCCGCGGACGATGCCGTCGCCGTGCTCGCCGGAGAACGACCCGCCTCGTTCGAGGCAGAGCTCGAGGGCGCGTTCGGAGATGGCGTGCATGTGGTCGCGGTCTTCGTCGGTGTGGAGGTCGATGCCGGGGCGGAAGTGGATGACGCCGACGGACGCGTGGGCGTACATGGAGTAGGGCAGTCCGCGCTGGGCGGTGGCGTGCATGAGGGCGTCGATGTAGTCGGCCAGGCGTTCGACGGGCACGCAGGCGTCTTCGACGAAGGCCTGGCCCTTGCGGTCGCCGGGCTGATTGGAGATGAGTCCCAGGCCCAGGGCGCGGGTCTGCCAGACGCGCTGCTGGCCGGCGGCGTCGGTGCGGACGGGGCATCCCCGGAGCGAGGCGCGAACGGAGGCGTCGCTTTCGAGCTTGGCGGCGAGTTCGTAGGCGCGGGCCGCGGCTTCTTGTTCGGTTTCGCCTTGGAATTCAACGATGAGCAGGGCTTCGGGTTCGCCTTCGATGAAGTCGGCCAGGTGTTTGGTGGCGGCGTTGCGTTTGGCTTCTTTGAGCACGCCGCCGTCGAGGAGTTCGACCGCGGAGGGTCCGAGCTCGTTGATGGCGGGTACGGCGGCGAGGGAGGCGACGCAGCCGTCGAAGTGCGGCAGGGCCAGGGCGGTGGCCTTGGGCAGGGGGGTGAGGCGGATGGTGGCTTCGAGCACGAGGGCGAGGGTGCCTTCGGCGCCGACGACCAGGTGGTGGAGCGAGCGGTCGTTGCGCGGGCCGGCGTTGCGCTGGGCCCGGGGGCCGATGGGTCCGAGGTAGCCGGCGCCGGTGACGAACTCGTCGAGGTTGTAGCCGGCGACGCGGCGCATGAGGTTGGGGTAGGCGCCGCGGATGCGGTCGGCGTGGGTGTCGACGAGTTGGCGCACGCCGCGGTAGAGCTCGCCCTCGCGGCCGGGTCGGGACTCGGCTTGGCGCCAGGCGGCGAGGTCGTGGGGCGTGAGGTCGAGGACGGTCCCGTCGGCCAGGGCGACGCGGAGTCCGAGGATGTGGTCGATGGTCTTGCCGTAGACGATCGAGCGCATGCCGGCGGAGTTGTTGCCGGTCATCCCGCCGACGGTGGCCCAGCCGGCGGTGGCGGGGTCGGGGGCGAAGTGGAGGCCGGCGTCGCGGAGGCGCGGGTCGGCGTTGAGGCGGTCGCGGACGACGCCGGGCTGGACGCGGGCGGTCCGGGCTTCGACATCGACCTCGAGGATCTGGTTGAGGTGACGGCTGAAGTCGAGCACGAGGCCCGGGCCGTGCGTTTGGCCCGAGAGGGAGGTGCCGGCGCCGCGTCCGGTGATGGCGGCGCCGAGGTCTTGGGCGACGGCCAGGGCGGCGAGGAGGTCTTGCTCGTCGGCGGGGGCCAGGGCCGCGGCGGGCATGACCTGGTAGTGGCTGGCGTCTTGGGCGTAGAGGCCCCGGCCGGCGGGGTTGTCGTAGACGGCTCCGCGGCAGGCCTGGCGGAGAGCTCTTCCGAGGCGCGCGGGGTCGGTTTCATGGCCGTTGGAGGCCGTCTGAAGCATGTCGAGAATTATATAACCCCGCTGAGGAAAGGCGGAGTCAGGCGGCTACTCGAACTTGGCGAAGGCGAGGGAGGTGTTGTGCCCGCCGAAGCCGAAGGAGTTGTTGAGGACCACGCGGGGGTTGACTTGGCGGGCCTGGTTGGGGAGGTAGTCGAGGTCGCAGCCTTCGCCGGGGTTTTCGTGGTTGATGGTGGGGGGGCAGAGGCCGGTTTGGAGGGCCTGGGTGCAGATGATGGTTTCGACGCCGCCGGAGGCGCCGAGGAGGTGTCCGAGCATGGACTTGGTGGAGGAGGTGGGCGGGGCGTCTTGGCCGAAGACGCTGCGGACGGCGCGGGTTTCGGCGAGGTCGCCCAAGCCGGTGGAGGTGCCGTGTGCGTTGATGTAGTCGATGTCGGCGGGTTGTAGGCCGCTGTGGTTGAGGGCGGCGGTCATGGCGGCGGCGGCGCCTTCGCCGTGTTCGAGCGGGGCGGTGATGTGGTGTCCGTCGTTGGACTGTCCCCATCCGAGCATCTCGGCGACGGGTTGTGCGCCGCGGGCCTGGGCGTGCTCGAGGGATTCGAGGATGACGATGCCGGCGCCTTCGGCGAGGACGAAGCCGTCGCGGTCTTGGTCGAAAGGCCGTGAGGCTTTCTCGGGGTCGTCGTTGCGTTTGGACAGTGCCTTGAGGACGACGAAGGTGGCGAGCCCGAGGGGTGTGAGCGCGGCCTCGGCCCCGCCGGTGACGATGACGTCGGCGTGCCCGGCGCGGATCTGGTCGTAGGCGGCGCCGATGGCGTGTCCGGCGGAAGCGCAGGCGGAGGTGGTGGCGTAGTTGGGTCCCTTGAGGCCGAAGCGGATGGCGACGTTGCCGGGGGCGGCGTTGCACATGAGCTTGGGGACCATGAAGGGGCTGATGCGGGTGGGCCCCTTGTCGAGCATCTTGGCGTGGCCTTCGGCGAACTCCTCGATGCCGCCGACGCCGGAGCCGATGATGGCGCCGCAGCGGAAGGGGTCTTCCTGCTCGAAGTCGAGCTTGGCGTTGTCGACGGCGTCGACGGCGGCGCAGACGGCGAGCTGGGAGAAGCGGTCGAGCTTCTTGGCGGTGCGGTGGTCGACCTGGGGCTCTGGCGTGAAGTCGGTGCACTCGCCGCCGAACGTCACGCCGTGGGCGTTGGCGTCGAAGCGTGTGATCGGCTTGATGCCGGAGTGTCCCTGGCAGAGGCGCTCGAAGACCTCGGGCACCGAAGTGCCGAGGCTGGTGACCCAGCCGAGGCCGGTGATGACGACACGTCGTTCAGGCATGTGCGTAGCGTGTGCGCGGGAGGCCTGGCCGAGCGGTCAGGCGGACTGCTCGTGGTGGGCCTTGATGAAGTCGACCGCCTGTCCGACGGTTTGGATCTTCTCGGCTTCTTCGTCGGGGATCGAGGTTTCGAACTCGTCCTCGAATTCCATGACGAGTTCGACGGTGTCGAGGGAGTCGGCGTTGAGGTCGTTGACGAAGGACGTATCGCGGCTGATCTCGTTCTTGTCCACGCCCATCTGCTCGGCGACGATGCCCTTGACCTTTTCGAGGATCTCGTTCTCGTCCATAGCTTGGGTCTCCAGTCGGGCCGTGGTCGGCCGAGGGTGTGTGGGCCTGCGGGGCCCGGCGATAGGGCGCGACTATATCGCTCGCGGCCGGCCCCCGCCACGCGGCGGGGCGCTCGGTCCGTTTGGTCGCGCCAGGGTTAGCACATGGTCATCCCGCCGTCCACCGCGAGCACCTGCCCGCTGACGTATCCGGCGGCCTCGGAACAGAGGAACGCGGCGGCGGCGGCGACCTCTTCGGGGCGGCCGAAGCGGCGGAGGGGGATCGCGGCCTTGGCGCCGTCTTGGATCTTCTCGGGCAGGTCTTTGGTCATGTCGGTCTCGATGAAGCCGGGGGCCAGGACGTTGGCGGTGATGCCCTTTCCGGCGAGCTCGCGGGCGACGGTCTTGGTGAATCCGGACAGCGCGCTCTTGGCGGCGGCGTAGTTGGCCTGGCCGGCGTTGCCGACGAGGCCGGAGACGGAGCCGACGTTGAGGACCCGGCCGTACTTGCCGCGCATCATGACGCGCAGGGCGGTGCGGGTGGCGACGAAGACCGAGCGGAGGTTGGTCTGCATGACGTCGTCCCACTCGTCGTCGGTCATGCGGAGCAGGAGGTTGTCGCGGGTGATGCCGGCGTTGTTGATCAGGGCGTCGAGCCGGCCGTGGTCGTCTGCGACCTTGTCGATCATGGCTTCGACGGCGGCGGGGTCGGACAGGTCGCAGGGCAGGGGCGAGGCGGCGCCTCCGGCGGCCTGGATTTCGGCGACGGCGGCGTCGAGCTTTTCTTGGTTGCGGGCGACGCAGACCACGTGGTGGTCTTGGGCGGCCATGGCCTTGGCGATCTCGAGGCCGATGCCGCGCGAGGCGCCGGTGACTACGGCGACGCGCTTGTCTGTCTTGCTTGGGCTCATGCGAGGGCTTTCGGTGGCCGCGTCGTGCGGGGCGCCGCCGGGCGTGCGGGTCTTAGGGGGAGTCGAAGTTCTCGGCTTTGACGGATCGATTGATGCGGCGGAGCAGGCCCGAGAGGACCTTGCCCGGCGCGAGCTCGACCCAACGCGCTTGGGCGTGGCTGTCGGCCAGGCCGGCGATCGATTGGCTCCAGCGCACCGGCGCGGTGAGCTGCGCGACGAGCTGGGTTTGGATGGCGACGGGGTCGGGGTCGTGCGGGCCGCCCAGGGCGTTGGACTCGACGCGGCAGGCGGGCGTCGACCACGACACGCTGGCCATGGCTTTGGCGAGGGCCTCGGCGGCGGGGGCCATGATGGGGCTGTGGAAGGCGCCGGCGACGGCGAGGGGCGTGGCCTTGAGGCCGGCGTCTTGAGCCGGCGCGAGCACGGCGTCACAGGCGTCGCGGGTGCCGCTGACGACGACCTGCATGGGCGAGTTGAAGTTGGCCGGTTCGAGCACGGCGTTGGCTCCGAGGGCGGCCTTGACGTCGTCGCAGAGTTTGCGGACGACGGACTCTTCGACCTCGCCGGTGAGGGCGACCATGGAGGAGTCGACGGCTTCGGCGGCGGCCTGCATCACGCGGCCGCGCTCTTGGACGACGGTGAGGGCGTCGGCGAGGCTCAGGGCGCCGGCGAGGTGCAGGGCGGTGAACTCTCCCAGGCTCAAGCCGGCGGCGGCGGTGAGGTTGGCGGGGTCGAGCTTGCCCTGTTCGACCAGGCCGCGGTAGCTGGCGACCGAGGCGGCGAGGATGGCGGGCTGGGCGCGGTCGGTGCGGTCGAGGGTTTCGGCGGGGCCTTCGGTGCAGAGGGCCAGCAGGTCGTAGCCCAGCACGTCTGCGGCCTCGTCGAAGACGGCTTTGGCGGCGGGCGAGGCGTTGGCCCAGGCGGCGGCCATGCCGACCTTCTGGGCGCCTTGGCCGGGGCACAGTATCACGATGGGGGAGGGCGTCTGGGTCACGTTCGCGGGGTGCGGGGGGTTAGCGGCCGGCGGGGTGGATGGGGAGTGTTCCGGCCGGCTGTGGCGAGCCGCACAGGGTAGGGATTAGAGCTTCCACGTGCTGGCGCCCCAGCACATGCCGGCGCCGACGGCGGTGAACAGGACCCAGTCGCCGGGCTTGACGCGGCCGGCCTGGCGGAGTTCGTGGAGGGCCAGGGGGATGGAGGCGGCCGAGGTGTTGCCGTAGCGGTCGATGTTGACGTAGAGCTTGTCTTTGGGGAGTCGCAATCGGCGTCGGGTGCTCTCGAGGATGCGTGCGTTGGACTGGTGGGCGATGACCATGGCCAGGTCGCTGGCGGCGAGTCCGGAGCGTTCGAGGGCCTCGTCGATGATCGACTCGGTGGCGTGGACGGCGATCTTGAAGACCTCGCGCCCGTTCATCTGGAGGGCGCCGAGGGTTCCGTTGTAGTGGTCGCGATCTTGGGGGAGGTGGGCCTGTTTCTCGGGGAGGTAGAGGTCGGCCCAGTGGTTTCCGGCGCTGCGCATGGCTTGGAAGCGGCAGCCGAGTTCGGGGTTGGGGTTTGCTTCGAGGACGGCGGCGCCGGCGCCGTCGCCGAAGAGGATGCAGGTTCGGCGGTCGGTGGGGTCGACGACGCGGGTCATGGTCTCGGCGGCGACGACGCCGACGCGTTTTGCGGCGCCGCTGCGGATCATGGCATCGGCGAGGTTGAGGGCGTAGAGGAAGCCGGCGCAGGCGGCGGCGACGTCCATGGCGCCGGCGGGGGTGGCGCCGACGCGGTCGACCACGCGGGCGGCGACCGAGGGGCAGGTCATTTCGGGGGTGATGGTGGCGACCAAGACGAGGTCGAGGCCGGGCGGTTCCCAGCCGGCGTCGTCGAGGGCGGCGCGGAGGGCGTCGGTGGCGAGGGAGACGGTGTCTTGCTCGGGGGCGGCGGCGCGGCGCTCCCGGATGCCGGTGCGCTGGACGATCCACTGGTCGCTGGTGTCGACGCGTTGGGCTAGGTCGTGGTTGGTGACGACGTGGTCGGGCACGACCATGGCGGTGCCGGCGAGGCGGACCCCGATCCCGCGGGCGGGCGGCCCGGGCGCAGACGGGGGTGTCACGGCGCGGCCTCGGCAGCGGGGGCGCCGACGGCGGCTTCGGAGCGCTCGATGGCCTCGACGATGCCTTCGTTGACGCCCTTGAGGATGTAGTCGCGGGCGGCCTTGACGGCGTTGGCGATGGTGCGGGCCTCGGACGAGCCGTGGCCGATGAGGCACACGCCGTTGGCGCCGAGCAGGGGCGCCCCGCCGTATTCGTGGTAGTCGTGCTTCTTGTAGATGCTCTTGACCACGGGCCCGAGGCGCGGGGCGAACTCGGGGTCGGACTCGGCGACCTCGCGGGCGATGGTCTGGAAGATGCCGGCGGAGAGGCCCTCGGCGAGCTTGAGGACCACGTTGCCGGTGAAGCCTTCGGTGACGAGCACGCGCACCTTGCCGGTGAACAGTTCGCGGCCTTCGACGAGCCCCTCGTAGCGGACGGTGGGGTCGGCCTTGAGGAGTGCGTGTGTCTCCTTGGCCATGGCGTTGCCCTTGCCCTCTTCGCCGCCGATGGAGAGGAGTCCGACGGGCGGTTCGGGCACGCCGATGACGCGCTGGGCGTAGACCGAGGCCATGAGCGCGTATTGGTGGAGGTGGGAGGAGCGGGGCTCGGGGTTGGCGCCGACGTCGCAGATCACGACGGGGCCGTGGAAGGTCGGGAGGGTGACGGCGATGCCGGGCCGGTGGACGCCGGGGAGGCGTCGCATGGACATCTGGGCGGCGGCGACGCAGGCGCCGGTGTTTCCGGCGGAGATGATGACGTCGCACCGCTGGTCGCCGGCGCGTTTCCCTCCGAGCCATCCCCATTTGACGATGGAGCTGTCGGGCTTGGTGCGGAGGCCGGTGACGGGCGAGTCGCCCATCTCGATGACCTGGGTGGTGGCGACGGTTTGGAAGCGGGGGTCGCCCTGGAGTCCGGCGGCGGCGAGTTTGGCGTCGATGATGCCGGCGTCGCCGATGAGGACCAGGACGTCGCCGTCGCCGAGGTGATCGACAGCTTCGACGCATCCGTTGAGGATGGCGTCGGGCGCGTGATCGCCGCCCATGACGTCGACGCCGATGCGCACGGGTTAGTCCTCTTCGCGGAGACGCAGGGACAGGCCGGGGCGGACGTATCCGCACTCCATGCAGGCGGCGTGGGGCCGCTTGGGGGCGCCGCAGTTGGGGCAGCTTGCGATGGTGGGCGCCTTGATGGCGTCGTGCGAGCGTCCCTTGCGGGTCTGGGTGCGCGTTTTTCGCTGGACCGGGAGCATGTCGAGACTCCGTGGTGGCCGAGTTGAGGCCGGGGAGGGTCTGCGTGTGGCTTGCGGGGCGGCCTGACGCGGCAACCCGTGCGTGTCGGACGCTTTGCGCCGAGCCGGACAACCTAGCCGGGTCGGCGGGCCCGGTCAAGCGATTGGCGGGGGCCTCAGTGCTCTGGGGCGGCGTCGATATCGACCGCGGGGTTGGCGTCGGAAAGCAGCTCGGGCTCGCGGACGCGGTCGATCTCGGCCTGGACCGACGCCGGGGGCTTGGGGGTCAGCGGCGTGAGGGCCAGGGTGACGGCGAAGTTCAGGGCCATGCCGACGGTCCCGATGCCCTGGGCCTTGATGCCGAAGCACCAGGGCTCCCAGCCGGCGTAGACGTTGCCGATGATGTAGGTCCCGGTGAATCCGAGGCCGACGATCATGCCGGGGACGGCGGCGGCGGCGCCGACGCGCTTGGTGAAGATGCCCAGGACGATGGCGGGGAAGAAGCTCGACGCCGCTAGGCCGAAGGCGAAGGCGACGACCTGGCTGACGAAGCCGGGCGGGTAGATGCCGAAGAGGCCGGCGATGACCACGGCGACGCCGATGGCGGCCCGGCCGACCAGCAGACGGCTCTTCTCGGAGGCGTTCGGGCGGAGGGTGCGGTAGTAGAGGTCGTGGGCGACCGAGCTGCTGATGACCAGCAGGAGTCCCGAGGCGGTGGAGAGGGCGGCGGCCAGGGCGCCGGCGGCGACGAAGGCGACGATCCAGTCGGCCAGCCCGGCCATTTCGGGCATGGCGAGGACGAAGATGTCGCGGTCGGGCCCGGCGGCCTTGGCGGCGGTCATGGCGGGTCGGGCGTCGGCGCCTTTTTCACCTTCGGTGGCGAGCCAGACGGCGTGGTCGGTGAGCAGGTCGTCGCCGGCCGGTCCGGCGGGGCGTTTGGAGGGGTTGAAGACCTCGTTGCGGTCGTCGCCGGTGAAGGCGACGAGCCCGTCGCCGTCGTCGAGCCAGCCGACGAGCCCGGTGCGTTTCCAGTTGTGGAACCAGCCGGGGAGTTCGGAGTAGAAGGGCGGTTCGGCGGGCTGTCCTTGGGCGGGGGCGTCGGGCTCGACATAGGTGAGGCCGGCGTCGCCGGGGTCTCCCCCTGCGGCGGCGATGCGGGCTTCGGCTTCGGCGGCGTCGACGACGAACTGCTTGCCGTGGAGGGTGTCGAACATGTAGTAGCGCACGAACGCGGCGGCGGCCGGTGCGCTGAGGTAGAGGGCGGCGATGAACAGCAGGGCCCAGAACGCCGACCACCGTGCGGCGCGGACGTTCTTGACGGTGTAGAAGCGCACGATGACGTGCGGCAGGCCGGCGGTGCCGGCCATGAGGGCGAGGGCGACGCAGAAGACGTTGAGCTTGTCCCAGCCCGAGGCCTCGGCGAAGGGTGTGGTGTAGGGGGCGAAGCCGAGTTCCTCGTGCAGGCCGTCGAGGCGTCCGAGGAGGGATTGGCCTGAGGCTTCGATGTCGCCGACGAGGCCGAGCTGTGGCGCGGCGGTTCCGGTGAGGTTGAGGGAGATGGCGATGACGGGGGTGAGGAAGGCGGTGATCAGGACCCAGTACTGGGCGACCTGGGTCCAGGTGATGCCCTTCATCCCGCCGAGGGTGGCGTAGACGAAGACGACGGCCATGCCGATGACGACGCCGACGGTGACGTCGACGTCGAGGAATCGCGCGAAGACGATGCCGGCGCCGCGCATCTGTCCGGCGACGTAGGTGAAGCTGACGAAGATGGCGCAGACGACGGCGGTGAGTCGTGCGAGGTCGCCGCGTCCGTTGGCGCTGGTGTAGCGGTCGCCGACGAAGTCGGGCACGGTGTATCGGCCGAACTTTCGCAGGTAGGGGGCGAGTAGGAGGGCGAGCAAGACGTAGCCGCCGGTCCATCCCATGAGGTAGACGCAGCCGGCGAAGCCGAGGGAGCTGATGAGCCCGGTCATGCCGATGAAGCTGGCGGCGGACATCCAGTCGGCGGCGGTGGCCATGCCGTTGGCGGTGGCGGGGACGCCCTGGCCGGCGACGTAGAAGCCGCGTGTGGTTTTGACGCGGGCTCTCCAGGCGATGAAGAGGTAGAGCGCGAAGCTGGCGCCGACGAAGAAGAGGGTCCAAGCCCGTAGCGGGTCCATGCGTCAGGACTCCCCGGCGGGTGGGGTTTCTTCGGCGTCGGGGAGGGCGTCGAACTCTCTCTGGAGTCGGCGGTCGACGGCGTTCATGACCAGGGCGTAGACGAGGATGAGTACGACGAACACGGCGATGGAGCCCTGTTGGGCCATCCAGAATCCCAGGGGCGCCCCGCCGATGGAGAAGGCCGAGAGGGTGTCGGCGAAGAGGATGCCGGCGCCGAGGGAGACGGCGGCCCAGAGGGCCAGGAGGATGCCGACGACGGTGACGTTGGCCCGCCAATAGCGTTTGCGGGCTTCTCGCAGGGCGGCGTCGCGCGGGGAGGGTTGGGGCGGTGGGGGGTTGCTCATGGCGGGGCGGCGCGGGGGCAGAGGCGGCGGAGGGGCCTGTGTGAAACGCGGAGCGGAGGGGCCGCGGCGGGCGGCGGGTCGGGTCGAAGCTAGCAAATCCCGGGGTTGGTTTGCGGCCGTTGCGGCGGCCTTATCTGGTCGTTGTGGCTGGCTCGGGCCGATAACCCATGCATGGCGCATCCGCCGGTGGCGATCATGACGGGCGGGGGGATCCACGGGTTGGTGGCGGCGGCGGTGGCCGTGGACCAGCGGGAGCGGGACACGGATTCGTTCGTGCTAATCCATGTCGCCGACGGCCGGCCGGCCGGGGAACGCCGGTTGGAGGCCGTGCGGAAGCAGGCCGAGCAGCTTGGCGACCTGCCCCTGCTGGTGCACACGGCGGCGGGCCTGGCCCCGCCGACGAGCGAGTCGACGCCGAACCTGACGGGGCCGCAGCGGCTGTTAGCGGCGGCGAGCTTGGCGCTTTCGAAGGGCGCCCAGCGGCTGGTTTGGCCCGTCGCGGTAGATGGCGACGAGGACCGCGCGGCGCTGGCCGCCGAGCAGGCGCTGCTGTGTCAGCACTTGGTGCTGGCGACGGCGCCGTCGGACGCCGGGGCGTTTCGGATCGATACGCCGCTGTTGGAGATCGACGACGCGCAGCTGATCCAGCTGGGGGAAGAGCTCGGGGTGGACTGGGGGTCGGCGTGGTCGTGTCGGCGTGGCGGCGAGTCGCCGTGCCAAGCCTGCCCGGGTTGCGACCGGCGTCGCCAGGCGTTCGCCCGGGCCCGGGTGGTGGACCCGGTGGACGCGGCGCGTGCGGTGGCGGCGGCGTAGCGGGGCAACGTGTCTCCGGACGAGCCGCGACCGTGAGGGAGCGGGGCATGCCGCCGGACGTTCGGATGAAGGTCGGATGCATCCGCGAGGCCTCACCCAACCGCCACAGGCCCCGCTCGCTGACGCTCGCGGCTCGTTCTGAAGGTGTTCGTCGCGCGTATCGTGCCGGTGTGGGCGAGTCGTGGACCAACATGGAAGATCGTCGGGCGGGTCTGCTGAAGCAGGCGCGGGCGTTGCCGAAGTCGCCGGGCGTGTACCTGATGAAGGACGCGTCGGGGGTGGTGATCTACGTGGGCAAGGCGGCGAACCTGCCGGACCGGGTGTCGAGCTACTTCGTGCCGTCGGCGGATCCGGGGCCGCAGAAGGCGCCGATGCTGGCGATGATCCATGGGTTTGAGGTGATCGAGTGCGAGTCGGAGGTCGAGGCGCTGCTCACCGAGAACCGTCTGATCAAGGACATCCACCCGCGGTTCAACGTACGGCTGACCGACGACAAGACGTTCCCGTATCTGGTGGTGACGCTGCGCGACGAGTTCCCGGGCGTGTTCATCACGCGGCGGCCGACGGACCCGGAGTACAAGGGGGCGAAGGTGCTGGGGCCGTTCACGAGCGTGTACGCGCTGCGCGAAGCCGTGACGCTGCTGCAGAAGGTTTTTCGTTTCCGCACGTGCACGCTGGACATCCGGGGCGACGACGCGTCGCGCAAGTACTTCCGGCCGTGCTTGCTGTACCCGATCAAGCAGTGCACGGCGCCGTGCGCGGATCGCGTTTCGCCGGAGGCGTATCGGAGCGACATCGACCGGTTCGTGCGCTTCCTGGGCAGCAAGCGGAGCGTGATGTTGCGCGAGCTGCGGGGCGAGATGGAGGCGGCGTCGGCCGACCAGCGTTACGAAGACGCCGCGGCGCTGCGGGACCAGGTCCGGGCGATCGAGAAGCTGGACGACCGGGGGGATCGTTCCGAGGGGTGGCAGCCCGAGGCCGAGTCGCTTATCGAAGACCCGAAGAAGGGGTTGGAGTCGCTGCGCAAGACGCTGGGGCTCGAGGGGCCGATCCGGTGCATGGAGGCGGTGGATATCGCGCACCTGCAGGGGGGCGAGACGGTGGGGAGCAAGGTGTGCTTCGTCGACGGTCGCCCGCTGAAGAACGAGTATCGGCGGTACCGGATCCAGAGCGTGCCGGGGGGCAATGACGACTACGCGTCGATCCGGGAGGTGGTGTCGCGGAGGTACCGGGACGCCGGTCAGGGCCAGGAGCTGTACCCGGACGTGATCTTGATCGACGGGGGGCTCGGTCAGCTGCACGCGGCGATGGAGGCGTTCGAGGGGTTGGATGCGCGCCCGCCGATGGTGATCTCGCTGGCGAAGAAGGAGGAGCTGATCTACGCCCAGGCGCGGAGCGAGCCGATCCGTCTGGCCCGGAACAACGCGGGGCTGAAGCTGTGTCAGGCGATCCGGGACGAGGCGCACCGGTTTGCGCAGCACTACCACCACATCCTGCGGCGTAAGAAGGTCGTGGGCGAGTGAGTTTGGGGGTCGGGGACGGCAGGGCGGGGCGTATAGTCGGGGGCGGGGAACCCGGCCGGCGCGGCGTGCGTCTCTTAGGCCGGGGGACTGAGGTGATTTATGCATGCCGGGAGACCGCTGATGAGGTGCACGCGTTGGTTGTCGGCCGTGGCGGCTTCGGCCGTGTGTCTGTGGGTCCCGGTGGCGCAGGGGCAAGACGGTGCGCGTGAGGCGGCCGAGCAGGAAGTCTTCGAGGCGCTCGTGCAGGCCCAGGCGGACGCGGCGGCGGCGGGCGAGGCGCTCGAGGCGGCGCAGGAGGAGTTGGCTGGCGCGGATGACGTTGCGGACCCCGAGGCGGAGCCCGCGGCGGAGGGGCCAACGGATGAGGAGCTCATCGCGAAGTTCACGGTCCGGCCGTCGGCGGTGAGCCTGAATTTGTCGGTGAACTTTGACGAACAGGGCAACGTGCGTCACCGCAACCAGAGCGGGTCGGTGAGCGTGTCGGCGCGGTTCGACCCGAAGGAGGTTCGGGTGGTTTCGTACGGTCAGCTGCGGATCCGCCGGGTGGTGACGCGGGACGGGCGTTCGATCGAGATGGGCGAAGATGCGCACCGCCACCACGGGCGTTCGCGGGTGCACGGCAACACGACGCAGATCGGGGTATCGGGGCAGATCCCGGCCGAGGCGCTGGGGGCGCTGGGCATCGAACGGCTGGAGGCCGACTTCGAGGTGCGTGTGGGGCTGGGCGAGCCGGAGATGGCGGTGCTGGACCCGCTGCAGCGGTTCTACGGGAAGCGCGTGGCGATCGCCGACCTGCCGGGGAGCTGGTTCCAGGTCGACAAGAACGCGAATGGCCTGCGTTTGACGGCGAACAAGACGACGTTCGAGCGTTTCGCCGAGCCGGAGATCTACGACGAGCGCGGGCGGAAGTTGCAGTCGCGGGGCTGGTCGAGCGGGAGCAACGGGCAGACGCAGTACCGGGAGTTCCGGCTGCAGGCGCCGGAGGACGGCCGGATGATCCTGTGGCTAGACCGCGAGGTGCGTGACGTAACGATCCCGGTGGTGATTGAGGACATCCCGGCGCCGGGGGGTGCGGCGCCGGCCCGGCCGGACCTGGTGATCCGTTTGGGCCCGCCGGCGGAGGTGCTGCGGGATCGGCTGCCGTTGGAAGTCGAGGGTGGCGCGCCGCGTCGCGGGTTGCCGCCGGTGCCCGATGGGCCGCAGGTCGAGCTCCGGATCGAGGGCGAGGAGATCGAAGAGCGCGGCGACGTGCGCGAGGGCCTCCGGCCCGGACTGGGCGGTGCGGTGCTGGCGGGCGGCGAAGCCCGGTTTGCGGAGGTGGAGCCGCTGGGGATGGATGCACCGCGGGTCATCGGGGACTTGCACCTTCGCGGGGCGCCGGTGATCCCGTTCGAAGATGTCCAGTTGCACGAGCCTCTTCGGGTCGTGACGCCGCTTGAGCCATTCGAGGTGATTACCACGGAAGTACTGCACGAAGCCGGCTGAGGCGTGTGTCTTACGCCGCGGCGCCGGCGCGGCGCTCGTCTTCGCTTGATGCGTTGCGGCCTTGCCTGCGGCAGCGGGGCGGGATGGCGCGGGCCGCCCAACGCAGTGGGGTGACGGCCAGCGCAGCGGCGGCGGCGACGGCGGCGGGGGCGACGGGGTCGACCTGGTCCATCGCGAGTCCGGCCCGGCAGGCCTCGGCGCCGAGCGCACAACTCCCGGCCCACAAGGCTGCGGCGACCAGACCCCCGCGCTGTCGGCGGGCGAAGGCGAGCGCCACGCACACGCCCGAGCCGATGGCCAGGGCGCCGAGCAGGGCGAGCCGGGCTAGGCCTTCGCCGTAGTCGCGCTCGAAGAGCCAAGTCAGGGGCGGTTCGGCGGCGGGGGCGTGGGCGGCGGGCCCGTGCATGCGTCCAAGGGTGAGGGTGAGCACGCCGGCGGCGGCGGCGGAGGAGGCGAGGATGAGCAGGGTGGCGACGCCGGTGGGTCGCCTTCGCCAGAGGGCCGCGGTGGTGCGCAACTGACCGGCGCGGATGCGCCAACGTGTCCAGGCGGGGGCCAGGGCTTGGCCGAATCCCGCGGCGAGGGCGACGCCCAGCGCGGCGCCGAGGGTGTTGAGGGCGACATCGGCGGCGGAGGCGTATCGGCTGGGCAGGCCGGACTGCAGGGATTCGAGCGTCCAGGAGGCGCCCGCGGCGATCGCGACGGCGGCCACGGCGCCCCCCCAGCGCCCGCGACCCAGGCTGCGGAGCAGGGCGAAGCCGGCCAGGCCCAGCGGGACGTAGAGCAGCACGTTGGCGGCGGCGTCGACCGGGCGCTCGAGCCATGATCGCCAGGCGGTGGCCGGGTCTTTCACGGCGGCGCCGGGCGCGGCCAGGGCGTGGAGAGCCGAGTCGGCGAGGTTCCTTTGGGCCCACGACCAGGCGTCCCAAGGTAGGAGCGACCCGTAGACCAGGGCCGTTGCGTAGGCCAGGGTGATGAAGGCGCACCACTTCCGGGGCGGCGCCGGGAGGGCCTCGGGGTCGGTGTGGCCCCAAAGGGTCTGGGGCGGACCCGAGGTGTCAGGGTGGCTGGGGTTAGGGGTGGCGGGGTCGGTCATGCGCATACGGCACGGGTTCGCGGGTGCAGGTTGTATCGGTACAAAGGTCGCTTGGCCTGCCCCATCGGAAGGATGCCCCGCTGTGACCTTGCGCCCCGCCCCGCTGCTGCTGCACGACCCGGTGTTCTTGGAGCACGACGCGGGGCCGGGCCATGTGGAACGGCCGGAGCGGCTGCGGGCGATCGATGCGGCTTTGGGTTCGGCCGGGCTCGTGGAGCGGTTCGAGCGGGTGGCGCCCCGGCCGGCGACCGATGCGGAGCTTCTCCGCCTTCACACCCGGGCGTACGTGGACCGGCTGGCCGAGGCGTGCGCTGCGGGGCGGGGGTTTATCGACACGCCGGACTCGGGGGTGTGTGCGGCGAGCGAGGGGGTGGCGCGTCTCGCGGCGGGGGGGTGCCTGGACCTGGCCGATCGGGTGGCGGACGGCGATGGGGTGCGGGCGCTGGCGCTGGTGCGGCCGCCGGGTCACCACGCGGAGGCGGATCGTTCGATGGGCTTCTGCCTGTACGCGAATGCGGCGCTGGCGGCGGACCGTTTGGCGGCGCGGTTGGGGCGTGTCGCCGTGGTCGATGTCGATGTGCACCACGGTAACGGGACGCAGCACTTGCTCGAGGAGCGCAGCGACGTGCTGTTCGTGAGCCTTCATGAAGACCCGCGGGTGCAGTACCCGGGTATGGGTTATGCGCACGAGCGGGGGCGGGGCGACGGCGAGGGGTTCACGCTGAACGTGCCCCTGCCGCCGGGCACGGGGGACGCGGCCTGGCTGGAGGCGTTCGACCGCGAGGCGGCGCCAGCGATCGGGGCGTTTGGGCCTGCGGCGCTTGTGGTTTCGGCCGGTTTTGATGCGGCGGCGGAGGACCCGCTGGGGCATCTGGAGGTGACCGCCGATGGGTTTGCGGCGATGGCCCGGCGGCTGGTGCGGATCGCCGAGGCGTGCTGCGCGGGTCGGGTTCTGGCCGTGCTGGAAGGCGGGTACGACTTGGGGGCGTTGTCGGGCGGGGTGTTGGCGTTGGCCGAGAGCCTGTTGGGCGCCGCCGAAGGGG
>JBCCXV010000014.1:0-17758 GCA_039191195.1 Planctomycetota bacterium | reverse complement strand
CCCGAGTTGGTCAGGAACACCTCGTCGGCGTCGAGCAGGTCTTCGACCGTCAGCATCTTCCGCACCACCTTCAGCCCCGCGGCCTCGGCGAGCTCGATCACCGCGCCGCGCGTCACGCCTGGGAGCACCGGCGCGGGCAGGGCCCCGGCCGCCTCTTCCCCCCGGGCGTACGGGCTGTACACCACGCCGCCGCGCACCAGCAGCAGGTTGCTCACGGCGCCCGACGCCAAGTGGTTCGAGATGTTGAGCCACAGCGTCTCGCCGGCACCCACCTCGGCGGCCTGGCGGAGCGAACTCAGACGGCTCCAGTAGTTCAGCGTCTTGTGGCCGGCGTGCGGGTCGAACGGGCTCGCCAAAGGCCCGGCGATCGTCACCGTGATGCCCCGCTCAAAGTACGAAGGGTCGTACGCCGGGCTCGGCGACGGAGCCACGACAACCCGCATCGGCGGGGCCTCGCCTGGCGCCGGCTCCTGACCGGGGCTTCTTCCGGGGCTGCTTCCGGGGGCGCTTCCGGGGGCGGGCCGCCAGCCGACACGCCCCGGCGTGACCGTCAGCCGGAGCCGTGCCCGGTCCAGCCCGTTGCCCCGGATCGTGCCCAGCACGGCCTTACGCAGCGCGTCGCGGTCGACCTGCCGGGCCATGCCCAGCGCCACGGCCGACTCGGCCAGCCGATCCAAGTGCGCGTCGAGCCGGAAAACCCGCCCGTGCACGCACGCCATCGTCTCGAACAACCCCACGGCGTGCTGCAGGCCGGCGTCGTCGGCATGCACCATCGCCTGGTCGGCCGGCGCCAGACGCCCGTCCACCAGCCAATCGAAACGCGGCTCGGCCGCGTCGGCGGACTCCAGCGGCGGCGGCGAAGGAGAGTCCGGCGGCGGGGGGGCGGAGTCGGTCACGGCCGGAGTCTAAGCCACACCGCACGGCCCGCCAGACAGGGCTTGAACCCCCACCGGCGCCGGGGTAAACTGCTCGGCTCGGCCCAGCGGACGCGGTTCCGCCCGGACCGATCCCTCCGACAAGACCCCCGAGACGACCCCCAGCCCCGAACCGGCAGCACGACCATGAAGACCGGCATCCACCCCACGTACCGTCCCGTCGTCTTCCAGGACGTCTCGGCCGACTTCTCGATGCTCACCCGCTCCACCGCTAAGAGCAACGCGACCGTCACGTGGGAAGACGGCAACGAGTATCCGCTGGTCAAGGTCGATATCTCCGCCGCCAGCCACCCGTTCTTCACCGGCAAGCAGAAGTTCCTGGACACGGCCGGCCGGGTCGAGAAGTTCCAGCGCAAGTTCGCTGGCAACTACTTCAAGAAGAAGTAGCGCCGCCGTTGGCGCCTCTTTGGTGTCCCGCGCGGCGTGTTGGGCCGGGCGGGTTTGTTCTCGTTGAGCCCCGCCATGCCGGGCCCCGCCGAAAACCTGCTGCGCAAGCTCGAAGCGCTCGACGGCCAGTTCGAAGAGCTGACCGCCAAGCTGTCCGACCCCGCGCTCGCCGCCGACCCCGACGCCCTCCGCCGGGTCGCCGTCAAACGTGCGTCCCTTGAGCCCCTGGTCGAGCGCTACCGCACCCTGCGCTCGCTGCGGGACGAGGCCCAGGAGCTCCGCGCCGCGATCGACGAGCCCGACGACCCCGAGCTCGCCGCGATGGCCCGCGACGAGCTGCCCGGCGTCGAGTCCCAGGCCCAGACGATGCTCGATCAGATCGGCCAAGAGCTGGTCACGGCCGACGACGCCGCCGTCGGAGCCGTCATCCTCGAGGTCCGGGCCGGCACCGGCGGGGCCGAGGCCGCGCTCTTCGCCGGCGAGCTCCTGGAGACCTACCAAGCCTTCGCCCGGGCCCGCGGCTGGTCGCTCGAGCTCGACGAACTCTCGCCCGGCGACCAGGGCGGGCTCCGCTCGGCCGTCGCCTCGGTCAGCGGGCCCAGCGTCGGTCAGGGCCTCGGCTACGAAAGCGGCGTCCACTGCGTGAAGCGCGTCCCGGCGACCGAGAGCCAGGGCCGGGTCCACACCTCGACCGCCACCGTCGCCGTCCTCCCCGAGCCCGAGGAGGTCGAGCTCGACCTCGACCCCGCCGACGTCGAAGAGCACATCACCACCGCCCAGGGCCCCGGCGGGCAGAACGTCAACAAGGTCGCCACGGCCGTGCACCTGATCCACAAGCCCACCGGCGTCGAGGTGCGCATGCAAGAAACCAAGAGCCAGGCCCAGAACCGCGAGAAAGCGTGGCGGCTGCTGCGGGCGCGCCTCTACGAACGCCAACGCGCCGCGGCCCAGGCCGACCGCGCCGAGGCCCGCCTCGCGATGATCGGGGCCGGCGGGCGCAGCGAACGCGTGCGCACCTACCGCTTCAAAGACAACGCCGTGGTCGACCACCGCATCGGCCAGAGCTTCAACCTCAAGTCGGTGATGTCGGGCGAGCTGGGCCCGCTGGTCGACGCCCTGATCGCCGAAGACCGGGCCCGAAGGCTCGCGGCGCTCTAAGGCCGCAGGGCTCCGCTGGCCTACCGCTCAACGCCGAAGCGGCGCCTGCCCGATAACCCCGGGGTGGACCCCACCCAAGAGCGATGGCGGCGGATGCGTGCGGCCGGCCTCCGGGTCGTGCTCTGGAGCGTCGCCGCGCTCGCCCTCTGGGCCCTGAGCGCCGAGGCCCTCTCGGCCGTCGCCGCCGCCCAAACCACCACCGCCGGCCGGCCCGCGGTCGACGACCGACGCCTGGTCCGCATGTTCGACTTCGAGGCCGTCGACGCCGAGGGGGTCAAGCAGGGCTACGGCTTCGACATGCCCGAGCACTGGTACGCCGTCGGGCGCGCCTCGCTCGACACCCGGCCCGACTTCGCCGACGCCCCCCTGCACCGCGAGCTCATCGGACGCCCCGGCCATTCGCGCCACGCCGCGGTCGCCTTCGACGACGACCACGCGCACTCCGGCGACTTCAGCCTCCGCCTCGGGGCCGACGGCGGAGACGCCGGCGCCTTCCTCGCGGTCCGCACCGTCACCGCGATCCCCGGCAGCGACTACCGCATCACCGCACGCGTCCGCACCGAAGGGCTCGAGCGCAGCGGCGCCGTGCTCCGGGCCTACTTCATCGACCAGCAAGGCGCCCGCATCCCCGGCAGCGCTTCCGAGAGCCGGCCCCTGCGCACCGCCGGCGATTGGGCCGAACTCAGCGTCACCCTCCGCGGCAAACACACGGCCGCGGCCGACGTCGGCGTCGAACTGCTGCTGCGCCAGCCGCTGGTGAGCGCCAGCGACCCGGCCGCCGACCACCGCGTGCTCCGGCGCGACCTTTCCGGCGCCGCCTGGTTCGACGACGTCGCCATCTGGCAGCTCCCGTTCGCCGAAATCGGCACCGACCGCCGCCACAACGTCGTGACCGCGCCCCAAACGCCCACGCTGGTGGTCTCGGTGCGCGACCTCTCCGGCGCCCGCCTCTGGTCGCGCGTCACCGTCTACGACCACGCCCTGCGCCCCCGGGCCCAGCGCATCGAGCCCGTCGGCCCCGGACGCCCCACCGAATGGACCTGGCAGCCCGACCTCCCCGGCTTCGGCTGGTACCTGCTCGACCTCGAGGTCTTCGACGGCGCCCCGCCCGACGGCGCCCCCACCGGCGACGTGACCCTCATCTCACTCGACACCCCGGCCGGCACGCGACGCGTCGGCCGCGCCGTCAACGCCATGCTCTCCCTGCCGGCCCGGGAGCGGCCCCGCATTCGGGACGAGACGTTCGCCGTCGCCACCGCCACCGCCGAGGCCGATTGGCTCGCCATGGCCCCCGAGGCCCTCGACGCCCTGGGCGTGTCCCGGTTCGAGGCGCCGGCCTGGCCCCCGGGCCTCACCCGCGTGGCCTTGGCCGAGCGCCTCAACCTCCTCGACCAGGTCCTGCTCAACCGCGCCGACGAGCTCGGCGTCCAAACCGCCCTGCGCTTGCGCCCCAGCGAGGAGCAAGTCACCCGCACCGAGACCGCGGCCGGCCGGGCCTCGGCGGCGGTCGTCGAACCGCCCGTGTGGGACGACTGGACACGCCCCACGCTCCGCGCGCTGGGCCAGCGCGTCGGTCGGTGGACGCTGGGCGACGGCGTGACGCCCGACCTCGCCGACCTCCCCGACTTCGACGCCCGTGCCGCCGACATCGACCGCCGCATGCGCCAAGCCGCCCCGGGGCCCACGGTCCTCCTGCCTTGGAGCCTCACCCAGCCCCCGCCCCGCTGGCCGGCCGGCGCGAGCGCCCTGGCCGCGTCGCTCCGGTGGCCGCAGTCGGTCGCGCCCGAAGGCGTCGACGCCTGGCTCGACGACTGGGCCGCCGCCGGCGTCGACTACGAGTTGCGCCTCGAACCCACCCCGGCCGACCGCGTCGCGCACGAGCAGCGCATCGCCGACCTCCTGCTCCGCCTCATCCACGGGCGCGAGGCCGGCGCCCAACGCTTCACCCTCGAAGACCCCTGGGCCCACGGCCCGACCCGCGACCCCAGCCTCACCCCCGGGCCCTTGGCCGGCGTGTTCGCCCAGGCCGCCGAACGCTTGGACGGCCGACAAGCCGTCGCTCGATTCTTCCTCGGCCGCGGGATCGAGTGCGTGCTCTTCGACGGCCCGGGAGGGCCCATGCTCGCCGCCTGGGTTAAAGACACCGGCGGCCGCTCCCGCCAGGCGAAGCTCCACCTCGGCGACGCCCCCGTCGCCATCGACCCCTGGGGCAACCGCAGCCCGCTCTCGCGCGACGCCGAGGGCCACCGCCTCACCCTCACCCCCACGCCCGTGTTCGTCGAAGGCGTCGACGCCGGCCTCGCCCGCTTCCGGGCCGGCTTCGTCGTCGACAACCCCGTACTCGACGCCGTCCAGGCGCCCCAAGACCGCGTGGTCACGCTCACCAACCCTTGGCGCCGCGCCATGAGCGGCGTCTTGGTCTTCGACCCGCCGGACGGATGGAGCGTCCAACCGATGCGCCAGCGCTTCTCCATCCAGCCCGGGAGCGCCATGCGCCTGCCGATCCGCGTGCGCTTCCCCGTCTCCCAGCCCGGCGGGCCGGTCCAACTCCGGGCCCGCTTCGAGGTCGAGGCCGACCGCGCCCGGTCCTTCACCGCCCAGACGCCGATGGAGATCCGATTCGCCGGCATGCGCCTCGACGCCCGCGCCGCCGCCGTGCCCAACCCCGAGACCGGCAAGGTCGACCTGGTCATCTCCGCCGTCGCCACCAACACCGGCGACCGCCCACGCACCGTCTACCTCTTCGCCCAGTGCGGCCCGCTGCCCCGGCAGGAAACGCTGGTCGCCCAGATCGGCCCGGGCGCCAGCGTCATACGCCCATTCGTCTTCGAGGACGCCGCCGAGGCCTTACGCGACAACCCGATCCGGGTCGGCCTGCGCGAGCCCGACGGCCCGGCCGTGCTCAACAAAGTGATCGACGCCGTCCGCTAGGGTCGTAAGTTCATTTTAGTTATGAACTTAGCAGAGACCCGCAATAGCCGGCCCGGGCGCGGCGTTTGGGCTCCTGTCGCGTACACTTGGGTACGGCCGATCGGCCGTGCGATTCACGCGGGTGGCTCGGGTGCAGGGCTTGTGGAGAGGCACGCAGGGCGTATGGGTGGACAGCAGACCAAGGTGGCTCGCCGCCAAGCCGGACCCGCCGGCCGGGCCCGGCGTGCCGCCGGCTTCACGCTCATCGAGCTGCTGGTGGTGATCTCGATCGTGGCCCTGCTGGTGGCGATCCTGCTGCCCGTGCTCTCAGCGGCACGCAGCTCGGCGCTGCTGACGATCTGTTCCAGCAATCTGCGCTCACAAGGCCAGGCGATACACGCCTACACCTACGACTACGACGACCAGAAGCCCACGATGTACTACACCAACGCCGTGGGGAACCGCTGGCAGTGGCCCTCTAGCGTGCTCGTCAAACAGTCGGGGCAGCCGATCGGCCTGGGCATACTGGCCGACATCGAGTACCTGCTGATCGAGACCCTGACCGACGAGTCGCAGGAGGTCACCGACGACTCACTTACGGACATAGACAATTGGCGAGACCCGTCCGTGGTCACCAGCAGATCGTCGTACCTGTATTGGTGGAAGCCGCGGTTCACCATCGAACTTCGCAACGCCGGCGTCACCTACGACGAGCACTTCGCCGACGCGACCATGCGGTGGTGTGAGGACAACCGCAAGACCGCCTTCAGCATGTGCGTGAACCAGGCGGCCCCGCACAACTTGATCTATGCCGGCACCCCGCAGCCCGATCGACCCATCGAAGCCCACCCAAGGCTCGGCGTTGCGAACGTGGCGTTCCTCGATGGGTCCGTCGAGACGACCAATGTCGACCTGGTGCGGATCCCGTCCCCTGGGGGCGAGGCGAGCTACGACATCGCTTTCGACGCCGCGCACGCCTTGCGCAACCCCAGCCCGTGACTCCGTAGTCCCGCGGCGTCTGAGGGAATAGCATCCCCGCGTCAACGCTTCACCCGGGGTGAGCGAGCCCCCCGCGATGCGCCGCCTCATCCGATCCAACCGACCAACCCGCGCGTTCACGCTCATCGAGCTGTTGGTGGTGATCGCGATCATCGCCCTGCTGATCGGCATCCTGCTGCCGGTCCTGGCGACGGCCCGGAGTTCTGCCCGGCTGGCGATCTGCGCCGCCAACCTGCGTTCTCACGCCCAGGCCGTCGCCGCCTACGCGGTCGACTTCGACGACGCCAAGCCCCCCCTCGCCTGGGTCGAACGGATCACCGACGTGCCTGTCAAGCCCAGCGATTGGGAGTACACCGCCGCCCACTACCGGGTCCAGACGCGCGACCGGCCCATCGGCCTGGGCGTCCTCGTCGACGACGAGTACCTCGGCTTCGACGTGCTGCTCGACCCCTCCTCGGAGTTCACCAGCGATGCGCTGGTCGACGAAGACAACTGGAACGACCCCAGCGTCACCCGCAGCGACGCCAGCTACCTGTACTACGCCAAGGAGCTCCCGCTGTTTGCGACCGGCGCCCCCCAGGACTCGCTTACGAATGAACAAGAAGCCGCCCACTACGCCGACACCACCCTCGAGTGGGCCGTCCGCAACCAGAAGGAAGCGCTCACCATGTGCTTCAACGCCGACCCGCCGCACTTCTTCGGCCGGCCCGACGGCTTCGACCCCAACCGGCCCATCTCCGCCCACCCCCGGATGGGCGTGGCCAACATCTCGTTCGTCGATGGCTCGGTGACCAACCAAGACCGCGACCTGGTGGCCTTCCAGCCGCCGGTGCAGTTCTTCAACGAGTTCGAGGTGTCCGCCCGCAACGCCTTCGAGTTCGCCCACGCCACGCGGAGCGGCGCCGAGCCCGTGCTCACGCCCCCCGACCCGCCCGACGCGCCAGAGGGGCCGCCGACTTAGCGCCCCAGCAGGCGGACGACCTCGTCGAGGTCTTTGTCGCCCCGCCCCGACACGTTGATCACCACCGACTGCTCGGGCTTCATCGTCGCCGCCAGGGCGAGCGTTTCGGCGAGCGCATGCGCGGTTTCCAGCGCCGGCAGGATGCCCTCGAGCTCGCACATCTTCTGGAAGGCGTCGAGCGCTTCGGTGTCGGTCCGCGCCGTGTATTTCACCCGGCCGCTGTCGTGCCAGTGCGCGTGTTCCGGGCCCACGCCGGGGTAGTCGAGGCCGGCCGAGCACGAGTGCACGTCGGCGGTCTGGCCGTCGGGGTCTTGCAAGACGTAGCTCAGCGAGCCGTGCAGCACGCCGGGCTGGCCGAAGTTGATCGGCGCCGCGTGGTCCCCCAGCGAAAGCCCCCGCCCCCCGGCCTCAACGCCGACCATCGCCACGGCTTGGTCGTCGACGAACGGCGCGAAGATCCCCGCCGCGTTGCTCCCGCCGCCGACGCAGGCCACCAGCGCATCGGGAAGCTGGCCGATCTGCGCTAGGCACTGGGCACGGCACTCACGCCCGATCACCGCCTGGAAGTCGCGCACGATCTGCGGGAACGGGTGCGGGCCCACCACGCTCCCGATGATGTAGTGCGTGTGCTCGCTCGACGACATCCAGTCCCGCATCGCCGCATTCGTCGCGTCCTTGAGCGTCCGCGAGCCCGACGTCACCGGCTCCACCGTCGCGCCCATCAGCTTCATCCGCAGCACGTTCGGGCGCTGCCGGCGGACGTCCTCCTCGCCCATGAACACCGTGCAGGGCAGCCCAAACTTCGCCGCGGCCGTCGCGGTGGCCACCCCGTGCTGCCCGGCGCCGGTCTCGGCGATCACGCGCGTCTTGCCCATCCGCATCGTCAGCAGGCACTGGCCCAGCGCGTTGTTGATCTTGTGCGCCCCGGTGTGCGCCAGGTCTTCTCGCTTGAGCCAGACCTGGGCGCCCCCGGCGTGCTCGGTCAGCCGGCGGGCGAACTGCAACGGCGTCGCCCGGCCGACGTAGTCCCGGCCCAGGTCGGCCAGCTCCCGCCAAAACGCCGGGTCTTCCGTCGCCGCCCGGTACGCCTCGTCCAGCTGGGCCACCGCCCGGTGCAGGGTCTCGGGCACGTACGAACCGCCGAAGTCGCCGAAACGCCCGCGCTCGTCCGGCCAGGCCAGCGCCGCGGGGGGCGAGGCGATGGCGGCGTCGACGTCAGCAGAGGCGGAGGCGGGAGGCGGTGACATGGCCTCATGGTATGCCCGCCGTATGGCATGACGAAGCCGCGCGGGTGGCCGGCCCGGAGCCTCCGGGGCCTCCCCAGCCTCCCCGCCCGCAGGGGCCGCCGATGCAGCCCCCGGGGGCATCACGCCGATACCGACCAGGTGGCCACAGACCCGCGCATGATCCTGAGCCTCGACGTCCCCCTGATCGTCGAGATCGGCCGACGGGGTATGGCCATGGAAGACGTCCTGGCCCTCCAGCCCGGCGCCATCCTCGAGCTCGACAAGAACGCCGACGACCGCCTGGAGGTCCTCATCAACAACAAGGTCATCGGTCAGGGCGAGGCCGTGAAGGTCGGCGAGAACTTCGGCATCCGCGTGACCGAGATCGCCTCGCCCGAGGCCCTGCTCGAAGCCGCTGTCGAAGGCTGACCCCCCGGAACCCCCCGGAACTCCCCGGTAGCCCACCCGCACGCCCGACAAAACGCCAAGGTTGATAGCGCATCGCCGGCCGGCTACTTCAGTCGGTCGCGGCCAGGCGTTCGTACAGCCGGGCCAGAGTTTGGCGGTCCTGCTCGGCCCGCTCGGGGTCGGGTTCGAGGTCGCGGGCCTGCCAGCGGTGATAGACCGCCTGCTCGGTCTGGCCCTGCTGCTCGGCGATCTGACCGGCCAACCGGTGCAGCCCCGGGTCTTCCGGGTCGATGAGCAGAGCCCGGCGCACATGGACCTGGGCCTCGGCCGGGCGGCCACGCTCGAACTCCAGTTGGGCCATGGTGCGCAGCACGACCGGCTGGTCGGGCGCCGTCGCCAGCGCCTTGGCGTACGCCTTGGCCGCCGCGTCCAGGTCGCCCTGCCGGAGCTTGGCGTCGCCCAGCGCCACGGTCCCGGCGAACGAGCCGGCGTCGCTCGCCAGCGCAAGCTCGGCCTGGGCCGCCGCATCGTCGGCGCGATCCTGACGCAGCAGGAAGTTGGCGTAGGCCGCCCGGGCTTCGGCCGACCGCGGGTGGGCCTGCAGAGCCGTCTGGTAGTACGCCTCGCCGGCCTCGGGGCCTTCGCGCTCGGCGGTCATCGCCGCGACGTTCAGCAGCGCCCGCTCGTCGTCGGGATGTCGTTCGAGCAGCTCCATCAGCTCTGCGAGCGCCTGGTCGCGCAGCGCCGCGGCCTGAGCGGCGTCGGTCGCATCCCGCGCCGCCAGCTCCAGCGTGACCGAGAGGTTGAACCGGGCCCGGCGGTCGTCGGGTTCGTCGGCGATGGCCCGCCGATACGACGCCGCGGCCGCGTCCCACTGCCGGTCGTCGAACTGCTTGACGCCCCGGTTGAAGTGGCTGCGGATCGGGGCCACGCCCTCCTTCCGGCCGCAGCCGCCGACCGGCCAGGCCAGCGCCGCGCCCAGCAGCACCGCCGACGCCGTCATCGCGGGGGCGTTGCGCTTCACGGCCGTTCGTCCCGCTGGAGGTAAGGCTGGGCCCGGCCCGACCGCAACAGCCAGGCCTCGTCGCTGAGCTCGGCGTCGAGCAGCGGGTCGTCGTCTCCAAACACCAGGATCGAGGGGTTCGACCGCACCTTCCGCGCCAGCAATTCGGCCTCGAACAGCGTCCGCCGGAGCCGCCGCGTCGCCTCGGCGAGTTCCGGCCGGTTCTCGTTCACCATCGCTTCGGCGACGTCGAGCACCTCGACGGCCTCGTCGCTGATCCGCTGGACCTGGGCCTCCAGGTTGGCCGCCAGCTCGGCGATCGACTCGATCGCCTCGCGCGTCCTGGGCCAGCCCTGGTCGATCCGGGTCTGCACGTCGCCGGTGAGCTCCCGGAGGGCGACGGAGGTCTCTTCCGCCGCCGTCAGGAACTCCTCGGCCCTGGCCGTGGCCGATTTGACTTGGGTCAGGATCGCGCGGATCGAGTCGGTGTTGTCGTCGGTCAGGACCCGGTCGTTGAAGTTGTCGAGCGTCGATTGCGCCGCCGAGAGGATCGGGCCCGCTCGGGCCAGCAGGCCGTCGAAGCCCAACCGCTCCTGGCCCGAGATGCTGTAGGCCATCGGGTCGCCGGCGAGCAGCTCCACGATGGGCTGGGCGTCTTCGGTCAGCCGCCCGGGGTCGAGCGCGAGCGTGTCGCGGCCCAGCAGCCCGGTGCGCGAGATGAACACCGACGCCGTCGCCGGGTCCAGCCGGAGGCTCGGGTCGTCGACCTCGAAGCCCACCTCGATCACCTGGGCCCGCTGACCGGCTCGTGCCGGCGGCTGCGACCCACGGAGGTTCAGGGCGGCCGCCTGGTCCTCGCCAAGCTCGACGAGCTTGATCTGGATCGCCGTCACCTTGCCCACCTCGGTCCCGCCGAACACCACCTTGTCGCCCACCGTGAGCGAGCCGACGTCGGTGAACTCCGCCGTGAACCGGGCCGGCTCCACGTCCGAACCCAGCCGCAGGTCTAGGTCGAGGATGTTGAAGGCGAACAGCGTGAAGATCGCCGCGGCGATCACCACGAACGTCCCGGTCACGAGCTCGTGCTTGGTGTAAGCGTTCATGGCGTCTGCGGCGGGCGCTCTCCGGGGGCCTATCGGTCGGGCGGGGCGGGTCAGTGCAAGAGGTCACGAAGGAACTGCTGCTCGCTCACGACCCCGGAGTTGGGCCCGGCCGTCTCGCCCGTGCGGAACTGCGCGATCCGCGGGTCGTCCGACGCCTCCAGGTCCTCCAGCGTGCCGTCGAGGATCACCCGGCCCTTGTCGAGCATCACGATCCGGTCGGCGATCCGCCGGACGCTCTCGAGCACGTGCGTCACCACCACGCTGGTCATCCCCATCGTGTCGCGCAGCTGGTTGACCAGGTCGTCCAGCCGGGCCGTCGCGATCGGGTCCAGCCCGGCCGACGGCTCGTCGTAGAACAGGATCCGCGGGTCCAGCGCCAGCGCCCGGGCCACCGCGGCGCGCTTCTGCATCCCGCCGGAGATCTGCGCCGGCAGCCGGTCGGCCGCGTGCAGCAGGTCCACCTGGTGCAGCTTGATCTTCACCGTCGTGTCGATCGTTTCCGCATCGAGCTTGGTGTGGTACTCCAACGGCAGGGCCACGTTCTGGGCCACGGTCATCGAGTTCAGCAGCGCCCCGGACTGGAACATCACGCCGAAGCCCCGCCGGATCCGGTCGAGCTCGGGCCCCGCCGCGGTGCAGACGTTGTGCCCGTTAAGCGTGATCCGACCGGCCGTGGGCTTGAGCACGCCGATCATCGTCTTGAGCAGCGTGCTCTTGCCGCCGCCCGACCCGCCGAGCACGCACAGCGTCTTGCCGCGCTCGAGCTCGAAGTTCACCCCCTGCAGCACCTTCGTCGCGCCAAACGACAGCTCGACGTCGCGCACCTCGATCACCGGCGGGGGCGCCGCGTCCCGCGCCGTCGCGCCCTCTGGCGCGTCCACCCCGGGCGCGGTTTCGCCGGCGGTCGAACTTCCGGGGGGGCTCACGGCGCCTCCAGCAGGAACTGGTTGATGAACGCCGTCATCCCCGCGTCGGCCAGCACCACGATCACCAGGCAGGTCACCACGCTCACCATGATGTTCCGGCCTAGGCCGGTCGGGCCGCCCCGGGCCGCCAGCCCGTGGTGGCACGAGATCAGCGAGATCAGCACCGCGAACACCATCGATTTCAGCAGACCGCTGTAGAGGTCCGCCAGCGTCAGGTACGAGATGCTCTTGTCCCAGTACCGCTGGAGCGTGATGTCGTACACCGGCCACGCCACGATCGCCCCGCCGGCCATCCCCAGCAGGTACGAGAACGTCACCAAACACGGCGTCATCACCACCATCGCAATCAGCCGCGGTGACACCAGGTAGCCCACCGGGTCGATCGACATCACCCGCAGGGCCACAACCTCGTCGTTGATGTTCATCGAGCCCAGCACGGCCGTGTAGCTGGCGCCCACCCGGGCGATCAGCACGATCGCCGTCATCAAGGGCCCCAACGCCCGGGTCATCGACAGCGCCACCAAGCCCGGCGCCTCGCCGATCTGGCCGAAGCGATCGATGGTCTCGCCCGTCTGCAGCACCAGGATCGCCCCGATCAGCAGCGACACCAGCCCCACGATGGGCGCCGACCGCACGCCGACGTTGGTCATCAGCGGCAGCAGCTGCTTCTTGATCTTGACCTTGCCCCGCAGCGACTGCCAGAACCCGAGGTAGACGGCCCGCAGCCCCAGCCGGGTCACCTGCCCGATCACGCCTACGGAATTCACGATGAGCGGGCCCAGGCTTAGCACCCGCCGGCCGATCGCGCCGACAGGCGCGCCCGGTCCGCGCGTCGCGGGGGGGGCAGGGGGGGCCGCGGCGCTCACCGGCGATCAGCCCTCGCTCTCGATGTCGAACACCTGGTCCAGCCGGGCCAGGCTCAGCACCGCCTGCACACGCTCGCTCGGCGACACCAGCCGGAACGCCGCGCCGCTTTTCTGACCCAGCTTCAGCGCCTGCACCAGCACGGCCACGCCGGTCGAGTCCATGTACGCCACCCCGGCCAGGTCCACCCGCACCGCGCCGCCCGACTTGAACAACGGCGTGAGCTTCTGCAGCAGCTCGGGCGCCGACTCGAGGTCGATCTCGCCTTTGGCCACGACCGTCGAGGCCTGCGCGTCTTGGCGGGTGTTGAGGTCAAGCATCGCCGGTTCCTCCGGTTCCTGAAGGTCTTTCGGCGGATCGGCCCGGGTCGAGCGCCTTTTCCATCGTCAGCATCAGCATCCCGGGCCGGTTCGGGTCCGGGTCGAGCGACACGCAGTCCATGATCTCGGCGATGAAGTGCATCCCCAGGCCACCCGGGCGGACGTCGTCGAGGTCCCGCGGCTTCACCTTCGCCCTGTCGCTTTCGGCGCAGAACGCCGGCAGGCGCATCACCAGCCGCAGCGACGGGTCGGTCTCGACCCGCAGGTTCAGGTCGTCGGGGGGACCACCGTCCGGGTCCGCACGCCGGTGCTTGATCACGTTCGAGCACGCCTCGTCGATCGCCAGCAGCAGGTCGTCGACCCGATCCCCCGCCAAAGGCGCCAGGATCGGCCGGAAGTGCCCGCGCACCTCCTTCAGCGAGGCCGGGTCGGCCGGGACCGTCAACTCGTAGGCCTCGCGGTGCATGGCGGCTCCTTGCTGACCCTATCGCTCTCGCGCGGGCGCGGGGCCCAACCGGCCCGGGTTATCGGGCCCTGCGCCGTCCCGGAGCCCGCAAGAAGACCTGGGCACGCGGGCCAGGCGTAAGCGAGAGGATCGGCAGGGGAAACCCGCGCATTTATGTTAAGAAAACGTGAGCAAAAGCCTTGTGCAGGGCCCGTGTTCTGTTAGGATTGGGTGAGCAACGCGGTTCCGCGTCGCTAAGGAGGGATATTGGATGCTCATCGGAGAATTGACGGTAAGACGACCCGGGGGCGGGGCGTCGAGGCTCACCCTCGACGACCGCATGACGTGGCGGGGAGACGACCCGGGGTTGGTCGAGTTGGCCAAGGCCGCGTGCCCGGGCTGCACCGGCGCCGTCAGCGACGCCGCCGCCGGTCGCAGGCTGCTGTTTATGGCTGCCGATCGCTTGGGCGGACGCGTGCGCCTGGCGCCGCCCAGCGAGCCCCTGCGGCTGCGCGACCACGGCCCGAAGAAGGCCGCCGAACGCAGGCCGGCGTTCATCCGCTCGGCTTGACGGCCTAACCCCCGGCCGACGGCGCGGGCGGCTCGTCTTCGGGTGTGTCGCCGTAGCCCTCGGCCGTTTCGAGGATCCGCTGCGCCACGGCCCGGACCCGGTCGGCGATGCCCGACAGCCCGCAGGCCTGCCGCACCGCCGCGGGGCCGCCCGACCAGCTCGACTCCGCCGCAGCCTGCGCCTGACCCAGGTGACCCAGCGCCGCACGGCCGGCCGTGGGGTCCAGGTGCGCGAGTGCATCGGTTGCGGCCAGCAAACCTTCGCGCAACTCCACCGCGACGCCGCCGAGGCCCGATCCAAGCGGACCGGCCTCGGCCGTCTGCTGGGCGTGCCGGGCGATCTCGTCCAAGTCCCACGCCGCCTGCGCCAGCTGGATCGCCAGCCGCAACCCGATCGAAGACGGCCGGTTGAGCGCCAGCGCGTGCAAACACTCCTCGACGTGCTCGGCCCGCCAGGCCGCCAGCACCCGCCCGGCGTCGGCGATCGCCCGACCGGCCTCGGCCCGCGGGCCCGGCTCGTCGACCCCGCCGAGCGCCGCCAAGCGTTCCAGGGCTTCGGCGGCCGTATCCCGCCCCCGCAGCAGCGACGCGTGCATCGACGCCAACTGCCGCTCCCAGTGGGCCTGGGGGTCGGGCGGGCGGATCGGACTCGAGGCGGCGCGGGGGTCGATGGGCATGGCGTTCGCCGCAAGATAAGGCCGATCAGCCAAACCGTCCGGCGATGTAGTCTTCGGTCTGCGGCGACTCGGGCGATGAGAACACCCGCGCCGTCGGCCCATACTCGACCAGCCGCCCCTCGTACAAGAACGCCGTGAAGTCGCTCGCCCGGGCCGCCTGCTGCATGTTGTGCGTCACGATCACGATCGTGTAGCGCCGCTTGAGCTCCGCGATGAGCGCCTCGATCGCGACCGTCGACTTGGGGTCGAGCGCCGAGCACGGCTCGTCCATCAGCAGCACCTCCGGCTCCGCCGCGATCGCCCGGGCGATGCACAGCCGCTGCTGCTGCCCGCCCGACAGGCGCAGGGCCGATTCCTTGAGCCGGTCTTTCACCTCATCCCAGAGCGCCGCGCTGCGCAGCGACCGCTCGACCAGCGCCTCGGTCTCCGACTTGCTCAGCCGGTAGTGCAGCCGTGGGCCGAACGCCACGTTGTCGTAGATCGACTTCGGGAACGGGTTCGGCTTCTGGAACACCATCCCGATCCGCCTGCGGAGCTCGACCACGTCCGTCGAAGGCGACAGCAGGTCGACGCCGTCGAGCTCGATCCGCCCCTCGGCCCGGGCGCCCGGGATCAGGTCGTTCATCCGGTTGATCCACCGCAGCAGGGTCGACTTGCCGCAGCCCGACGGGCCGATGAACGCCGTCACCCGGTTCCGCGCGATCGGCATGCTCACCCCGTGGATCGCCGGGGCCGCGCCGTACCAGCACGACAGGCCGGCGATGCGGAGCTGCGCTTCCACCTCGGTGCGAGCCCCCGCATCCACATCCCGGGCCGGCCGGGCGGTCACAACCATCGGGGGCGCTTCGATCTGGGTCATCCGGCCGCTCCTTGGTAACGCTGGCGGAGGTACACCGCCACCGAGTTAAAACTCAGCAACACGGCGAGCAGCACGACGATTCCCGCCGCCGCCGTCGATTGAAAAGCATCCCCCGGATTCCCCGCCCACTGGAAGATCTGCAGCGGCATCGCGGTGAAGGAGTCCATCAGGCTCCCGCCCTCGCGGAACACCGGCGTGAACGGGATAAACCCAAACGCCAGCAGCAGGATCGGCGCCGCCTCCCCGATCGCACGGCTCATCGCCAAAATTGTGCCCGTGCAGATGCCCGGCGCCGCCGCCGGCAGCACCACCTGACCGATCGACTGCCACCGGGTCCCGCCCAGCGCCAGCGCCGCATCACGCTGCGACCGGGGCACCGCCCGTATCGCTTCTTGCGAAGACACGATCACGATCGGCAGCACCACCAGGGCCAGCGTCAGCCCGCCCGCCAGCACGCTGCGCCCCAGCGGCAGCTGGAAGTAGTACCAGGACCGGTTCTGCCGGAGCTGCGGCGCCGCGCCAGCCTCGATCAGCCCCGGCGCCCCCGCGGCCCGGAACTCGCGATCTTCCAGGTCGCGCACCAGCGCGCGGATGGCCCGGGCGATGGCGAGGTTGTTGCTCACGCCGTCAAGCCCCGCCAGTGTTTGGGCTGTGGCCTGTTCATACGCGTCGCGCGGGCCTTGGAAAGCCACGCCGGCGAGCGCTCTCTCGGACAGCCGCACCGCGTCTTCCGCCGAAATCACCGGCGGCGCCCGCCGGCTCGGCCGGGCCCCGTTCACCCCGCTCCGCAGCGACCGGTTGAGCTCGGCGAAAGCGCCATCCAGCTGCGCCCGCAACGGCTCGATTTCTTCCGGCGTGACGACCCGGGCCGCGACGGGCTCGGTCAGGTCGATGTCGGCAAAAAAGCCCAAGCCCGCCGCCGCTAGCGGAAGCTCGGTGCCCGGCCCGTCGAGCGCCGCGTACACCGGGTTGTCGGCCAGGTCGCGGTACTCGGCCACGTACGCCGTGCCGAAAGAAAAGCCCGGGTCGTCGGGCGTGCCCACGGCGTCGAACATCGTTGCAAACGCCGTGTAGCCCAAGATGCCGTACACGATCGACGGCACGCCGGCGAGGTTCGTGATGTTCGCCTGCACCACGCCGTGCATGCGCCGCAGCAGTGGGTGCGTTGGCCGGTACTCCTCGAGCAGGATCGCCGTGCCCACGCCCAGCGGGATCGCGGCCAGGGCGCACAGGACCAGCAGGCACAGCGAGCCGACGATCGCCGGGCCGAAGCCCGCCGCCTCGGCGTCGGCCTCGGAGTTGATGCCGGTCAGGAAGTCCACGCTCAAGCGGTCGGCGCCCCGCACCCCAATCGACACCAGCAGCACCACCAGCAGGCACACCGCCAGCGCCGCCACCGACACACACGCCCCGGCGAACGCGCGGTCCCTCCGCTCACGCCCGTCGGCGGGGCGCTTCGCGTACCGGGCTGACGAAGCGCCATCACTCATACGTCTGCCGGAACCTCCTGCGGACCACCCCGCCCAGGACCGTTAGCCCCAGCGTCATCACGAACAGCGTGAGCGCCACCGCGTAGCAGGCCTGATACGCCACCCCGCCGTGCGCGATGTCGCCCTTGAACACCTGCACCATGAAACCCGTCATGGTTTGCGAATCCTTCCCGACGTGAAAGACCCGGCCGAGCCCGTCGTCGGTCTGGAGCGGCAGGGCGGTAGCTCCGGCGGCGATCGCCACGATCATCGTCTCACCCACGGCCCGGGCGATCGCCAGCAGGCACGCCGCGATCACCCCCGAGAGCGCCGCGGGGAACACCACCCGGGTCGACGTCTCGAACCGCGACGCCCCCAGCCCGTACGAGCCCTCGCGCAACGCCCGGGGCACGGCCCGCAGCGCGTCTTCGGTGAGCGACGTCACGATCGGCAGGCACATGATCCCCACCGCCAGCCCCGCGGCCAGCGCGTTGTACCCGCTGATCCACTCGAAGAAGATCGGGACCATCGTCGGCTG